>OZ245995.1:505000-757500 GCA_965230185.1 Motiliproteus sp. | reverse complement strand
TACTGCATCTTAACAGCAAGTTCAATTTCACTGAGTCTCGGGTGGAGACAGTGTGGCCATCATTACGCCATTCGTGCAGGTCGGAACTTACCCGACAAGGAATTTCGCTACCTTAGGACCGTTATAGTTACGGCCGCCGTTTACCGGGGCTTCGATCAAGAGCTTCGCTTACGCTAACCCCATCAATTAACCTTCCGGCACCGGGCAGGCGTCACACCCTATACGTCCACTTTCGTGTTTGCAGAGTGCTGTGTTTTTAATAAACAGTTGCAGCCACCATTTCACTTCGACCAGTCCCAGCTTAGGGAGTAAATCCCATCACCAGAACCGGCGTACCTTCTCCCGAAGTTACGGTACCATTTTGCCTAGTTCCTTCACCCGAGTTCTCTCAAGCGCCTTGGTATTCTCAACCTGACCACCTGTGTCGGTTTGGGGTACGGTCTCATATAAGCTGAAGCTTAGAGGATTTTCCTGGAAGTATGGTATCAACCACTTCGTCCAAAAGAGGACTCGTCATCAGTTCTCAGCCTTAGGAAACCGGATTTGCCTGATTTCCCAGCCTACAACCTTAAACGCGGACAACCAACGCCGCGCTGGTCTAACCTTCTCCGTCCCCCCATCGCACTTATATGAGGTGCAGGAATATTAACCTGCTTCCCATCGACTACGCTTTTCAGCCTCGCCTTAGGGGCCGACTCACCCTGCCCTGATTAGCATTGGACAGGAACCCTTGGTCTTCCGGCGGGGGTGTTTTTCACACCCCTTATCGTTACTCATGTCAGCATTCGCACTTCTGATACCTCCACGGTGCCTTACAGCTTCCGCTTCAACGGCTTACAGAACGCTCCTCTACCATGCGCTTACGCGCATCCGTAGCTTCGGTGTACAGTTTGAGCCCCGTTATATCTTCCGCGCGGGCCGACTCGACTAGTGAGCTATTACGCTTTCTTTAAAGGGTGGCTGCTTCTAAGCCAACCTCCTAGCTGTCTGAGCCTTCCCACATCGTTTCCCACTTAACTGTAACTTTGGGACCTTAGCTGACGGTCTGGGTTGTTTCCCTTTCCACGACGGACGTTAGCACCCGCCGTGTGTCTCCCGTGATTGCACTCATGGGTATTCGGAGTTTGCATCGGGTTGGTAAGTCGGGATGACCCCCTAGCCGAAACAGTGCTCTACCCCCCATGGTGAGACACGAGGCACTACCTAAATAGTTTTCGAGGAGAACCAGCTATCTCCGGGCTTGATTAGCCTTTCACTCCGATCCACAGCTCATCCCCGCATTTTTCAACATACGTGGGTTCGGGCCTCCAGTTGATGTTACTCAACCTTCACCCTGGCCATGGATAGATCGCCCGGTTTCGGGTCTAATCCCAGCAACTTGACGCCCTATTAAGACTCGGTTTCCCTACGCCTCCCCTAAACGGTTAAGCTTGCTACTGAAATTAAGTCGCTGACCCATTATACAAAAGGTACGCAGTCACCGTCCGAAAACGGCTCCCACTGCTTGTACGTACACGGTTTCAGGTTCTATTTCACTCCCCTCACAGGGGTTCTTTTCGCCTTTCCCTCACGGTACTGGTTCACTATCGGTCAGTCAGGAGTATTTAGCCTTGGAGGATGGTCCCCCCATATTCAGACAAGGTTTCACGTGCCCCGTCCTACTCGATTTCACTTTAAGCGCCTTTTCACATACGGGGCTATCACCCACTATGGCCACACTTTCCAGAGTGTTCTGTTAAAACGCAAAAAGCTTAAGGGCTAATCCCCGTTCGCTCGCCGCTACTGAGGGAATCTCGGTTGATTTCTTTTCCTCCGGGTACTTAGATGTTTCAGTTCCCCGGGTTCGCCTCCTGACCCTATGTATTCAGGTCAGGATACCCAGCTTACACTGGGTGGGTTTCCCCATTCGGAAATGTCCGGATCAAAGGTTGTTTACCACCTCCCCGAACCTTATCGCAGGTTACAACGTCCTTCATCGCCTCTGACTGCCTAGGCATCCACCGTGCACGCTTAGTCACTTGACCATATAACCCGAAACAGTGTTTCTGATTACAGATCGAGGACTACACGACATTGTTCGTCTGTCACTGCGGGTAGCAGCAACAGACTCGCCAGATAAATCGCTTGATCGAACTGCAAAATTGAACTTAATTTCAACTTTACTTCAATCACAAATCCACATTGTTAAAGAGCGTGTCTTTTACATCCGAAGATGACTTCAAAAAGACAAAAGGTAAGAAAGAGTTTCTCAGTCAGAAAGTCTTCGTTAGCTTTTAGCTTCTTAAAGCGTAAAAGAATGGTGGAGCTAAGCGGGATCGAACCGCTGACCTCCTGCGTGCAAGGCAGGCGCTCTCCCAGCTGAGCTATAGCCCCAGTGTGCTTGTCGTTAGTACGCCACCGACTCGCGTGTTACGCCAGACTTCGGAAAACAAGGCGTGGAATGGTGACGCATAGCCTGCTATGCGAGTCATTTCACAACGACGACTTTCGAAATCTGGTGGGTCTGAGTAGATTTGAACTACCGACCTCACCCTTATCAGGGGTGCGCTCTAACCAACTGAGCTACAGACCCATCGTTTGGATCATCAATGTAATCTGTCGGTCGTCGACCTCACCCGCTCTTTACCTCAAAGCAGGGGGTACGCTCTGACCAACTGAGCTACAGACCCGTCATAAAAAAACAAGCCGAAGCTTGTTTCATTTCGCTCTCTTTACAGCCGACCAGATAATTCGTTGTGAGCACTTACAACAACGTGCAGTATCGTTTAAGGAGGTGATCCAGCCCCAGGTTCCCCTAGGGCTACCTTGTTACGACTTCACCCCAGTCATGAACCACACCGTGGTAACCGCCCTCCCGAAGGTTAAGCTAGCTACTTCTGGTGCAATCCACTCCCATGGTGTGACGGGCGGTGTGTACAAGGCCCGGGAACGTATTCACCGCGACATTCTGATTCGCGATTACTAGCGATTCCGACTTCATGGAGTCGAGTTGCAGACTCCAATCCGGACTACGACCGGTTTTCTGGGATTGGCTTACCTTCGCAGGTTCGCAACCCTCTGTACCGGCCATTGTAGCACGTGTGTAGCCCTACTCGTAAGGGCCATGATGACTTGACGTCGTCCCCACCTTCCTCCGGTTTGTCACCGGCAGTCTCCTTAGAGTTCCCACCATTATGTGCTGGCAAATAAGGACAAGGGTTGCGCTCGTTACGGGACTTAACCCAACATTTCACAACACGAGCTGACGACAGCCATGCAGCACCTGTCACTGCGTTCCCGAAGGCACCGAGGTATCTCTACCAAGTTCGCAGGATGTCAAGAGTAGGTAAGGTTCTTCGCGTTGCTTCGAATTAAACCACATGCTCCACCGCTTGTGCGGGCCCCCGTCAATTCATTTGAGTTTTAATCTTGCGACCGTACTCCCCAGGCGGTCTACTTATCGCGTTAGCTGCGCCACTAAAAGATCTAAGTCCCCCAACGGCTAGTAGACATCGTTTACGGCGTGGACTACCAGGGTATCTAATCCTGTTTGCTCCCCACGCTTTCGCACCTCAGTGTCAGTATTGGTCCAGGGTGTCGCCTTCGCCACTGGTGTTCCTTCCTATATCTACGCATTTCACCGCTACACAGGAAATTCCACACCCCTCTACCATACTCTAGTCAAGCAGTATCAGGTGCAGTTCCCAGGTTAAGCCCGGGGCTTTCACATCTGACTGACTTGACCACCTACGCGCGCTTTACGCCCAGTAATTCCGATTAACGCTTGCACCCTCCGTATTACCGCGGCTGCTGGCACGGAGTTAGCCGGTGCTTCTTCTGCGAGTAACGTCACAGCTGCACGGTATTAACGTACACCCTTTCCTCCTCGCTGAAAGTGCTTTACAACCCGAAAGCCTTCTTCACACACGCGGCATGGCTGGATCAGGGTTGCCCCCATTGTCCAATATTCCCCACTGCTGCCTCCCGTAGGAGTCTGGGCCGTGTCTCAGTCCCAGTGTGGCTGATCATCCTCTCAGACCAGCTACGGATCGTCGCCCTGGTGAGCCATTACCTCACCAGCTAGCTAATCCGACGCAGGCTCATCTGATAGCGAAAGGTCCGAAGATCCCCTCCTTTCCCCCGTAGGGCGTATGCGGTATTAATCCAAATTTCTCTGGGCTATCCCCCACTACCAGGCAGATTCCTACGCGTTACTCACCCGTCCGCCGCTCGTCAGCATCCAGCAAGCTGGATCTGTTACCGCTCGACTTGCATGTGTTAAGCCTGCCGCCAGCGTTCAATCTGAGCCATGATCAAACTCTTCAGTTAAAAGTTTTCGCTCTTCCGAAGAAGAACTAAATCTTGCTCAAAGTAAAAACTGTCAAAACTTAACTAAACGTAAACGTATAGTGTATGAATTCACGAGTCACTTACTTTGAATATTTGCTATCTGCAAACATCATCATAAGTGCCCACACGAATTATCTGATCGATTTGTTAAAGAGCGTTGGTTGCGTTTCGCTGAGAGCGTGTCGTCAACCGAGGCGCGTATTATAGTGCCTCCTGAGTGACTGTCAATCGTTTTTTTGAAGTTTTGTGAATCGCTTCCGAAAAACTAATGATCGACAATCTCGATCAGAAAGCACATTAAAAACAACTGCTTATCTTCTTTCTGACCGCCTGCGTCTCAACACAGGAGCGGCGTATTCTACAGCCCTGAGCGCCTTCGTCAACAGGCTTTTTCAGATTAATTTTCAGAGTGGTCAGCAGGCACTAAGCGGATATAAAAAAGGCGCCTGACGGCGCCTTTACTGAAAAGATTGGTTACAGGCTTACAAAACAAAGAGATGGTGCTTTTTCTTACCCAGCTTCACCAGGAAGAAGCGGTCAAACAGCGCCTCCGACGCAGAAAACACTTCCGCTGCCCTCATATTATCTTCCATGCCATGGGATTTTCCGTTAACGACAACCGCGTTGCGCTGCAACGCATCTTTAACCTGCTTACCGGAAGGTGCCATACCCGCATCCGACAACAGCATGGTCAGCGGTTTTTCAGCAAGTTCACTGCTCCCAAGAGAGGAAGAGGGCAGACCATCCAGCGACAGCTGCTGATAATCCCCCTCGCTGAGATCAGAGGTGTCGCCGCTGAACAGCGCCTGAGTGATACGTTCAGCAGCCTGCAGACCTTCTTCCCCGTGGACCAGCCGGGTCACTTCCCGCGCCAGGATACCCTGCGCCTGAGGACGCCCCTGGGCTTCGGCATCCCGAACCTTAATCTGCTCAATCTCTTCCACAGGAAGGAAGGTAAAGTAGCGAAGGAAACGGTAAACATCAGCATCGGCGGTATTAACCCAGAACTGATAGAAGGCGTAAGGAGAGGTCTTCTTCGGATCCAGCCAGATGGTACCCGCTTCAGTTTTACCAAATTTGGTGCCATCCGCCTTAGTGATCAGCGGCAACGTCAGACCAAAAACATGGTTGCCGTTCATCCGCCGGGTCAGTTCAGTGCCACCGGTAATATTTCCCCACTGATCGCTGCCGCCGATCTGCAGCGTACAACTGTGCTGTTTATTCAGCATCTGGAAATCAAATGACTGCAGGATCATATAGGTGAATTCGGTAAAGGAAATCCCCTCACCCTCACGGTTGATTCGCTGCTTTACCGATTCCTTGCCGATCATCTGATTAACGGAAAAGTGCTTGCCGACATCCCGGAGGAAGCTGAGCACATCCATATCGGCCGTCCAGTCCAGATTGTTGACCACCTCTGCGGAATTTTCTCCACAGTCAAAATCGACAAACTGACTGACCTGCCCCCTGATCTTTTCGACCCAACCACCGACTACATCCGGTGTATTCAGCTTTCGCTCTTCCGCTTTAAAGCTGGGATCGCCAATAAGACCGGTTGCTCCACCAACAAGCGCCAATGGTTTGTGGCCGGCCATCTGAAAACGCTTCAGTGCCAGCAGCGGCACCAGACTTCCGATGTGCAGACTGTCAGCTGTAGGATCGAAACCGCAATAGAGAGTTCGTGAACCTTCTGACAAATGCTTATCCAGCTCACCATCCCCGGTCATCTGCGCAATCAGGCCCCGAGCCTGAAGGTCTTTCAGAAGTGCGTTTTCGACTGTCATTTACCTGCCACCTGTTGAACGTCATAGAGATTTCGGGAACTTCCGCCCGGAAGCGGTGGTCCCCGAAGAACCGCGTATTCTAGCGAGTGCCTGCGGCATAAACAAATATCGGCAACTTTATCGGCATGGATCAATGGATGAAGACTCATGCTTCTCTTATAATGGCCGAAAACCAGAAACAGCAAGCTCCCAACGGTGTCATTTTGAATCTGCTCAAAAAAACAGGTCAGTTCCCGAAAACACATCTGCTGGCGGTTTCGGCCTGTGTCGCCGTGCTGGCGGTCACTCTGGTCCTGGTTCCCAGTGAAGACGTTGCGGCAAAACGCTCTGACAGTACCTCCGTTCTTCTCACCCCCGAAGTCCTGAAGCAGGCACCGGAGCAGCTCTCGGCCGAGGAAGCCGTTCAGCTTGCCAGTGCCGAACCCGCACTTGATAGCAGCACCTCGAAGCCATTGCCCGACAAGCTGCCAGCAGTGACACCAGCCTCACCTTCAAACGCTACCGGGACAGTTACTGAGGAAATCGCCGAACACCCGGCCACTGTGCCAGAGCCGGCGCCTGTCGAGAACTGGCTGAAGATTCAGGTTCGTTCCGGAGACAACCTCACCACCCTGTTTAAAAAGGCGGGTCTGGGCGCCAACGAAATGTACCCGATGCTGAACGCCCTCAAGCCCGAGCGGCCTCTGAAGCGGCTGATGCCCGGCCAGCACCTGGAGTTTCTGATCACAGATGGCCGCCTCGAGAAGATTCGCCACCAGAAATCACCGCTGCTCAGCACCCTGATATCGCGGACAGAAGACGGCTACCGGAGCGAACAACTCGAACGCACACCGGACATCCGCCAGGTATACGTGCGCGGAGAAATCGACCAGTCACTGTTCCTCGCCGGTCAGAAAGCAGGCCTGAGTCAGAAGAAGATCATGGAGCTGGCCGCCATTTTCGGCTGGGACGTGGACTTTGCTCTGGATATCCGCAAGGGGGACAGCTTCGCGGTTATCTATGAAGAGTTACTGCTGGAGGGCAAGGTAATTCGTGACGGCAATATCGTCGCCGCTGAATTCACCAACCAGGGGAACAACTTCCGGGCTATTCGCTATACGGACAGCAAGGGTGATTCCAACTTCTACACTCCGGAAGGAAAGAGCATGCGCAAGGCTTTCCTGCGCACCCCGGTAGATTTCACCCGGATCAGCTCTAAGTTCAATCCCAACCGTAAGCACCCGATCTTTAAGACTAAACGCCCGCATCGTGGTGTCGACTACGCAGCACCCAGCGGCACACCGATTAAGAGCTCCGGCGACGGCAAGGTCATTTTCGCCGGCCGCAAAGGCGGTTATGGCAAAGCAGTTATCGTCCAGCACGGCCAGAAATACACCACCCTCTATGCCCATATGCGCCGGATCAAGCCCGGCATGAAGCGCGGCAAGCGGGTGAAGCAGGGCCAGGTTATCGGCTATGTCGGCAGCACCGGTTATGCTACCGGACCCCACCTGCACTATGAATTCCGGGTGAACGGGGTTCATCGCAATCCGCTGACGGTACCTCTGCCCCAGGCCAGACCTTTACCGAAAAAGGAGCTGGCCGCCTTCAATCCGATTGCAAAGGAGATGCTCGTTCAGCTGGAAACCTTCTCGCAGACGCAGCTGGCCTCAACCGCAGATGGCGAATGAGCTCTATATCGGCCTGATGTCCGGCACCAGTCTGGACGGAGTGGATGCAGTTGTTGTCGACCTGAGCAGCGACTTTCCTTGCCTGATCGCCAGCCATATAGAACCCTTCCCGGATGATCTCCGTACTGACCTGCTGGCCCTGACCCAACCCGGTGAATCAGAAATAGACCGAATGGGCGAGGCCGATATCCGCTTTGCCGCGTTGCAGTCACAGGCTGTACGGACGCTGCTCAGCAATTCGGGGATAAGCACAGATCGCATCCGCGCAATCGGCAGTCATGGACAGACCATCCGTCACCGCCCGGATTTTAAATACCCTTTTACCCTACAGATCGGAGACCCCAGCCAGCTGGCGGAACGCTGCGGGATCACCGTCGTAGCAGATTTTCGTCGCAGAGATATGGCTGCCGGCGGTCAGGGCGCCCCTCTGGTACCGGCATTCCATGAATATTTTCTGCGCAGCGCGAAGGTCGATCGAATGGTGCTTAATATCGGCGGTATGGCCAACGTCACTCTGCTGGAAAGAGATCCGAAAATCCCGGCGCTCGGATACGACACCGGCCCCGGTAATGTTCTGATGGACAGCTGGATCAGCCGCCACCATCAGCAAAACTATGACCGCAACGGCGACTGGGCTGCGGCGGGCAAAATTGATCGGGATCTGCTCGGTCGGCTGATGCAGACTCCTTATCTCAGCATGCCCGCCCCGAAAAGTACCGGAAGAGAGCTGTTCCATATCGGCTGGCTGGACCGAATTCTTACGGATCTGTCCGGTGACAGAGCACCGGCAGATGTTCAGGCCACCTTACTGGAGTTTACCGCCCTCAGCATCTGCGAAGCCCTTCAGCGCCACTCGCTGCATTCACCGGAGCTTTACCTCTGTGGCGGTGGGGCCAGCAATACCCGATTGCTGGACCGGATAAAGGGGCTGTTAGCGGATTACAGCGTCAGCACAACCGATGAGCTGGGATTACCCTCAGAATGGCTGGAAGCCTGCGCTTTTGGCTGGCTGGCCAAAGCCTGCATGGAAGGCACGCCCGGCAACCTGCCCTCGGTGACAGGCGCCAGAGGAAGACGAATCCTTGGCGCCATATACCAGGCTTAAGGCCTTCAGGCAGGCGGAAAGCCCTATTTATGGCAGCCCGGACACCGGTTCCGGAAGCACTTCAGGAATACCCGCTTACCTTCCATACACTCATGTCAGAACGCGTGCGCCCTGACCATCGATCCGGTAATCCAGCTCCCGCCGGCCTTCAATACCCTGACGGGAGTCAGCCGTGAATACTGTGGCGTCCCCCATAATCGCCGCAGACAGCGGTAACCGGGCGGCCATTATTTTCAGAAATGAACGCCTGTGTTGATTTGAGGCTTCGGTAGTCGCGGTATCAGAACGGACGATTGCACGCAGGACTCCTTCGGTACTGTATTGACAGCATCTTAAAAGTAGCGCCAGTTGCATTCGTTACAGCATAGCGTAAAAACAGAAGGGTTCAATCAACCCGGCAAAACAAAGCCCGGGAAAATAGAAAAGCCGCGCTGTCAGGCGCGGCTTTTTGGAAGCAAATTACGAAAACACGGGATTCAGATCGAGAAGGAGGACCCGCAGCCGCAAGTTGTCGAAGCATTGGGGTTCTTAATCACGAACTGAGAACCCTGAAGCCCTTCTTTATAATCGACTTCTGCCCCGGCCAGATACTGGAAGCTCATCGGATCCACTACCAGTGTCACGCCGTTTTTCTCAACCACAGTGTCATCATCGTTATCAGCTTCATCAAAACTGAAGCCGTAGGAGAATCCGGAACAGCCACCACCGGTCACAAACACCCGCAACTTGAGGTTGTCGTTCTCTTCCTCTTCAATCAGGCTCTTCACCTTAGCAGCCGCGGCATCGGTAAACACCAGTGCGCTGTGCTCGTCTGCGGAATATTCTTCAACCGCGCTCATGACACCTCCAGTAAGCAGCCGTTCATAACAGCTGCATTATCCAATTACCCAAGCATTTTACTCAAGTATTAACTCTGTCGTCAATTCCGCTGATCGAAACGATCAGGGCATCAGACCAACAATATTCAGACCGGCACACTCGTCGAAGCCAAACATGATGTTCATATTCTGCACCGCCTGACCCGCTGCTCCCTTGACCAGGTTATCAATCACCGACAGCACCACCACCGTATCATCGTCCTGAGGACGATAGACCGCGATGCGACAGGTGTTGGCACCTTTGACGGAACGAGTCTCCGGCAGACTGCCGGCGGGCATCACATCGACGAAGGGCTCATCGGCGTAGCGCTCCTCATAGAGCTGCTGCAGATTGTCCTGAGGATCTTTCAGCACTCCGTAGAGAGTAGCGTGAATGCCGCGAATCATCGGAGTCAGGTGCGGCACAAAGGTCAGCCCCACCGGAAAACCGGCTGCTTCCGCCAGCCCCTGCTTGATTTCCGGCAGATGGCGATGACCGGATACACCATAGGCCTTAAAGCTCTCACTGGTTTCACAGAGCAGAGTACCGACACTGGCACCACGACCGGCACCGCTGACACCTGATTTACAGTCGGCCACCAGTCGGCGGCGATTGATCAGCCCCTGCTCCAGCAGCGGCAGGAAACCAAGCTGGGCTGCGGTCGGATAACAGCCGGGATTGGCAACCAGCCGCGCCGTACGGATCTCATCCCGTTTTACTTCCGGCAGACCGTACACGGCTTCTGCCGCAGCCTCGGGAGAGCTGTGCTCCATATTGTACCAGCGCGACCAGACAGTCAGATCCTTAATCCGGAAGTCGGCTCCCAGATCGATCACCCGAACATTGCGTTCGATCAGCTTCGGCGCCATCTCCATCGCCACACCATGCGGCGTGGCAAAGAACACCACATCACATTCGGCCAGCTGATCCACATCCGGTACAGAAAATTGCAAATCGACATGACCGCGCAGGTTAGGGTACATATCAGCCACATGCACACCCTCTTCGGAGCGCGATGTGATGACTGAGATTTCTGTTTCAGGATGAAGGGCCAGCAGCCGCAACAGTTCCACACCGGTATAACCGGTTCCACCTACAATACCTGCCTTGATCACGATAACCTCTGATGACTGCCAATCGGCGCGGCCGGGACACGCCGGTAGTGAAATACCCTGTTTCGGCCTGCAGGAAATGATACACCGCCGAATTGTTCAGAGCTTCCCGGAAAAGTGCTTATAATAAGGCCCCGCGGATAAAAGCGGAAGAAATCTGCGACTAAGGTTTTCGACGAAAGCCCAAACCGGCCCGTAGATTCGACAAATTTACCTTTAAGAACAATAACCGCGGAGCATCAGAACAGATCTATGGCAATGGATTCCCTGTCACTGACTCACTTCAGAAATCGACTCGGTCACGTCCATGCACTGCCGCAGCTGGTGGTTCTCGGTCTGATTTGCGGGCTCTTTACCGGACTCATCATCCTCGCCTTTCGCTTTCTGATCAGCTGGCCGCTGGAACAGTGGTTGCCTGGTGGCGACGCGGAAAATTTTGAAGGGCTGAGCCGCCCCTGGCAGTTCGTACTGCCTATGGCCGGCAGCCTGTTCATCGGCATCATTCTCGTCGCCGTCGGCAGCGAACGGGCCCGGGTGGGCGTCCCCCACGTACTGGAACGCCTGAGTTACCACCAGGGCCGGCTGCCGCTGATCAACGTCATTGTTCAGTTTTTTACCGGCGCACTGGCTATCCTGTCCGGTCATTCCGCCGGCCGCGAAGGGCCTGCCGTCCACCTCGGCGCGGCCAGCGGCAGCCTGCTGGGTCAATGGCTGAAGCTGCCCAACAACAGCACCCGCATGCTGGTCGGCTGCGGAGTGGCCGCTGCTATCTCGGCATCCTTTAACACACCTATTGCCGGTGTTATCTTCGCCATGGAAGTGGTGATGATGGAATACTCGGTAATCGGCTTTATCCCGGTGACTATCGCCTCCGCCACAGCGGCGCTGCTGATGCAACTGGTGCTCGGCGATGAAACCGCCTTTCATGTACCCGCGCTGGAGCTGGCAACGCTGGCGGAAATCCCCTTTATCGTCTTCAGCGGCATTGTCATCGGCGTACTGGCACTGTTGTTTAACAACATTGTGCTGAAAACAGTGAAAACCATCCGCATGCCACTGGTGTCCCGACTGATACTGGCCGGCATGATTACCGGCACCATCGCTATGCTCTACCCCCAGGTGATGGGGCTGGGTTACGATTCTGTCACCGCGATTCTTAATGACCATCTTGGGCTGCAGCTGTTACTGGGGCTCACACTGGCAAAACTGGTCGCCACAGCGCTGAGCATCGGGCTCGGTATTCCTATGGGCCTGATCGGCCCCTCGCTGTTTATCGGTGCCGCCGCAGGCGCCAGTCTCGGTGCAATCGGCGCTCTGTTCGCCTGGCTACCGGTGTCGGACATCGGCTTTTACGCCATGATCGGCATGGGCGCGATGATGGGAGCCGTGTTGCAGGCGCCACTGGCCGCGCTGATGGCGGTACTGGAGCTGACCAACAATCCCCACGTCATCTTCCCGGCCATGGCAGCTATCGTCACCGCCAGTCTGATCTGTCGTCACTTCTTCCCCGATGGATCGGTATTCCAGGCCGTTCTGATCGCCCGAGGGCTGGACTGGCGGCGCGCCCCCATGGATCAGATTCTTGAACGAGCCAGCGTCAGCAGTCAGATGAACCGACGCTATTCACTGCAGATCCGAAACACATCGGTCTATGAGGCACGCGCGCTGGTGCATGAGGATCCCGACTGGATTGTGGTGATTGATGCAAACCGTCCGACGAAACTGATGTCGACTGCAGACCTGGCAATGTACCTGCGACAACACGCGGAACAGACCTCCGAGTCGCCGTCGATCGACCTGCTTGAAATACCTGCGCTACGCAAAGATATGCGTCCGATACACAGCTCAGCGACCCTGAAAGAAGCCCTGCAGACTATGGACAACCTGAACCTGAACGCACTCTATGTCACCGGTAGCGACCAGACGCTGCAGGGGGTACTGATGCGCGAGGACATTCAGCGCTTCTTTACCGAACGCCACGAGCTCTGATCCCAGAGTCCGCGAAACACTAATCCCGAACCAGGCGTAAAACTATGAAAACATCTGATTTACAGGGGCTCTACGCCATTACCGATTCTGATCTGATGCCGGGTAACGCCCTGTTTACCCGAGTGGAAGCAGCCCTGAAAGGCGGAGCAGTAGTTGTGCAGTACCGGGACAAGAGTGATGATCAGCAACGTCGCAGGATGGAAGCCAGCCGTCTGCTGGAGATCTGCCGGAGGTATCAGCGGCCACTGCTGATCAATGATGATATCGAACTCGCCGCAGAAATCGGCGCTCATGGCGTCCATATCGGCCAGAGTGACGGCAGTCTGGCAGAAGCCCGTGAAACACTCGGTGACAGCGCCATTATCGGCGTTACCTGTCACGACTCACCGGCGCTGGCGCAGCAGGCTCAGGCGGGCGGTGCCGATTATGTCGCTTTCGGGGCCTTCTTCCCTTCCAGCAGTAAACCCGGTGCACCATCGGCACCGATATCGCTGCTACATGATGCCCGTCAACAGCTCCGGATCCCGGTTGTGGCCATTGGCGGAATTAGAGTGGATAATGCCGGTCAGATAATTACCGCCGGTGCAGACATGGTGGCTGTGATTCACAGTCTGTTTGCCGCCGACGACGTCGAAGCGACAGCACAGGCTTTCGCCGGACTGTTTGAATAAAACAGTCCGTCAGACATTCTATTGACAACAGATACTGAACATACAAAGGATTGCTCGATGACTCGATCCGAAACACTCTTTGATCAGGCCAAAACGGTTATCCCCGGTGGCGTAAACTCACCGGTACGTGCCTTTAAGGCCGTCGGCGGTACTCCGGTTTTCGTAGAGCGCGCTGAAGGCGCTTACATCTATGATGCCGACGATAACCGCTATGTCGACTACGTTCTCTCCTGGGGCCCCATGCTGCTGGGTCATGCCCATCCGAAGATCACCGCTGCGGTGATGGAGAAAATGAAGAAGGGTCTGAGCTTCGGTGCACCGACCGAGATCGAAACTCAGCTGGCCGGCAAAATCTGTGATCTTCTGCCCCATATCGAGATGGTTCGTATGGTCAGCTCCGGCACCGAAGCGACCATGAGCGCCATTCGTCTGGCCCGTGGTTATACCCGTCGCGACAAGATCGTTAAGTTTGAGGGCTGCTACCACGGCCACTCCGACTCACTGCTGATCAAAGCCGGTTCCGGCGCCCTGACCTTCGGTGTGCCCAGTTCACCGGGCGTGCCGGCTGGTCTGGCCGAACACACCGTCACCCTGACCTACAACGATATCGAAGGTGTTAAGCAAGCCTTTGAAGAGATCGGCGATCAGGTCGCCTGTATCATCGTCGAGCCGGTCGCCGGCAATATGAACTGCGTGCCGCCGGTCCCCGGATTCCTGGAAGCCCTGCGGGAAGTGTGCGACCAGCACGGCAGCCTGTTGATCATCGACGAAGTCATGACCGGTTTCCGCCTCGGCCTGCAGGGCGCTCAGGGCCATTACGGCGTAAAGGCCGACCTGACCACCCTCGGCAAGGTAATCGGCGGTGGTATGCCGGTCGGCGCCTTCGGCGGCCGTAAAGAGGTGATGGAACACATCGCTCCGCTGGGCCCGGTTTATCAGGCTGGTACGCTGTCCGGTAATCCGGTGGCAATGGCCGCCGGCCTGACCATGCTGAACGAAATCAGCAAGCCCGGCTTTTATCAGCCGCTGTTTGAGAAAACCGAGCAGCTGGTGAAAGGCCTTGAGGATATCGCCAGCCGGGCCTCTATCCCCTTCACCACCAATCATGTCGGTACCATGTTCGGCGGATTCTTCACCGAAGAGCCCAAAGTCACCAACTATCAGCAGGTCATGGCATGTAACAACGAACGCTTCAACAAGTTCTTCCACGGTATGCTGGACGCGGGTGTCTACCTGGCCCCCGCCAGCTACGAGGCGGGCTTCCTGTCAGCGGCCCACACCGATGCCGATATCCGGTTCACCCTGGATGCTGCGGAAAAGGTGTTCGCAACCTTATAAAAACGTTCGAATCGCCCTCGTAGCAGCTACGAGGGCGACAAGCAGAATGTTGTATCTGATTCCGTCGCGGTCGGAGCCCGCTGCTACTGTAGGTTTAAGCCTTGTAGCAGCCCGCTCCGAGGGCGACAGGATGGGATCCTGTGCCAGATTCTGTCGCGGTCGGAGCCCGCTGCTACGATGGGATTGAATTTTGTAGCAGCCCGCTCCAAGGGCGACAGGACCGGCCTTACTCAGCCTCCAGCTTCGGTATCGGGCTGTCCATCACCGCCGCAATACTGCTCAGCATCTCCCGCTCGATCACGGTGATGCGGCCGTCCTGCCTGACACAATTCTCAAACCCCTTCAGCAGTCTCGGTTTCAGAACCGGATAACAGCAGGCCAGCTCGCCCACCGCCTTTTTAAAGGCATCGAGATCGCACTCTGCCTCCGGCAACAGGCTCAGATTATAGAGCCCGGCGCTACCGACTCCGCGGTTAAACGCCTTTTGCGCATCCTCTTCGTTGTCGTGACCGTGATGCACCAGCAGTGATAGTACCAGCCGGTATTCATCGCTGACCTGCTGCGGTTTTCTGTGCTTCGGTTTACTGGCTCTGACCCGTCCGAACTCCGGATCCAGATAGTGCCGTAACAGCTGATACAGACACCATTCATAGAGATCAATGTTCTGGTCCGCACGCATCACCAGAAGCAGTCGCTGTTTGAATAACTGGTACTGCTCTGCGGACATACACTTCAGTGCCGGCAGCGTCAGCTCCAGCAGCGGCAGATGCAGCGAGCGCGGCAGACTCCGCAATTCCGTTTCCAGGCTCCTCAGCAACGCCAGCAGCCCCGGTGTCTCCTGCTGCTTAAGGTACGTCAGCTGTTTCTGCCGTACCGACTCCCCGGAATCTATCAGCAGACCAAAGACCAGCGCCATCGCCCCCAGCGGTTCCCGGGCCTGTAGCCCTATGGAGTCGGGAATCGTGCTCAGCCCGTCCTGGACGGTACCGACATCATCCTGCAGGGCGAATTCGGCCGGATCGATCTTCTCCCCGGCGACAGCGGCTCCCAGTATTGCCGCATTCATCAGCTTTCGCTGTTTTTCCGCCCGCTCTTCGGCTGCTCGTTGCTGCTGCTCTTTGTGCTTTTTCAGCTCGCTGGGCTTCGGATAAATATAACTACCGTCCCAGTCAGGCTGAATCCGGGCAATTCTTTCCAACAAAGGGGGATGGGTGGAGAACATGCCGGTCAGTTTTTTCAGCGACTGACCAAAAAACAGATGACTGACCTCGCCGGTATAGGGGCTGCGCATTTCTGCACCGAAAGTGTGGCCACCGATAATCTTCAGGGCATCGGCAATGCCGTCCGGATTGCGGGTAAACTGCACCGCCGACGCATCGGCCAGAAATTCCCGCTGGCGGCTGACCGACGAACGAATCAGGTTGCCGAAAAAGGTTCCGAGCCAGCCCACGATGATCAGCGCAAATCCCAGAATCATCAGCTGGCCGCCGCCACTGTTCCTGGAACTGGAGCGGGAACTGCCGGGTCGAAAACGTAGCAGAAATTCCCCCACCGAACCGATAAACACGATGCCGTGCAGCACGGCGATGAGACGCAGGTTGAGCCGCATATCACCATTGAGGATATGGCTGAATTCATGGGCAACCACCCCCTGTAACTGATCCCGGCTAAGCTGCTGAATGCAGCCTCGGGTCACACCGACCACCGCGTCGGCCGGTGTATTACCAGCGGCAAAGGCATTGATGCCGAGCTCATGATCCAGCAGATAGACCGGAGGTACCGGCATCCCGGAAGCAATTGCCATCTCAGCCACCACGTTCAGCGCCTGCTTCTCATCGGCATTATCGGTGTTGGGATGAATGCGACTACCGCCGAGAGATTCGGCAATTCGCTTCCCCCCCTCGGCCAGCTGCAGCCATTTGTAAATCACGGCACTGAGTACCACCCCGGCAACGGCCAGACCAATCATGAAGAAACGCTGCCAGTCGAACTGCTCAAACAATACAGAACCGTCCTGCCAGAGCAGACTGCCGATCCCCCCATCCCGACTGCCATCCAGGCTCCAGAGTGTCAGCACCACCAGCAGATTGGTCACCGCAATCAGAATCAGCACGGCAACAATAAACAGCAGTACCAGTACTCCGGTATTGCGCCGCGCCTTATCCTGCTGACTGAAGAAGTCCAACGTTCAGAGCCTCCGCCAGCGGTTCAGAAGGAGACTTTGGGAGCGGCCTGAATCTCGGCGCTGTCCTCAAACTCCAGCAGCGACGCATCAGTGGGGTGACCAAAGGTCGGGGCAAAAAATACCGGCGGGAAGGTCTGCCGGTAGGTGTTATAGGCGGTCACCGAATCGTTAAAGGCCTGACGAGCAAAAGCGACCCGATTTTCGGTAGAGGTCAGCTCTTCGCTGAGCTGCATCATATTCTCATTGGCCCGCAGGTCAGGGTAGTCTTCCATTACAATATTCATCCGCCCCAGGGCACTGTGCAGCACCCCCTCGGCACCGGCCAGCCCCTGAATAGCGGTGGCGCTGGTGGGATCAGAGGCGGCCCCCTTCAACATCGCCGCCGCCTCGTTACGGGCGGAGATCACCGCCTCCAGAGTTTCCCGTTCATGGGTCATATAACCTTTGGCGGTTTCAACCAGATTGGGGATCAGGTCATAACGCCGCTTCAGTTGTACCTCGATCTGGCTGAAGGCGTTCTGATAACGGTTCTTAAAGGTCACCAGGTTGTTATAGATGCTGACGATATAGAAGATGATCGCCGCGACGATCACCAGAAAAACAATGGTTCCGATTTCCATATTCTGTCCTTGTAATGATGCGTTAAAAGATACAATGGCGGCTCTGACAGCGAGGGCTGGCAATCTGTATAGCACAAACTTATCAGGGCTTTACAGTGGTGGCGAACACCTGCACCGACAATCCGACGAGTTAATGATCGCTGTCAAGGATCATTGTTATCTCTGCAGTGCCACAGCTTCAGTATGAGAGCAGACTGTTTTTCGGCCGTTGTTCCCGGTGAGCAGCGATACAGAGAATTCTTACCAGGCAACTGAACGCAGGAACTCTGCTAACGACGAAATTAACCGAATGAATGATTTCCTCCACCGCACTGGTTAAGATCAGCCCTTTTTACCGGAACCCACCCCATGTCCCCACAGCTGATTAACTGGCTCCTGCTACTCTGCCTGATTCTGCTCTGGGGCACCTCCTTTCTGGTTACCGCCATCGCCGTGGAGACGGTCAGCCCGATGGGGATCGTAGCACTGCGGGTGATCGCCGGTGCACTGGTGCTGCTGGCGGCGATGCGGCTGAAGGGATTGCGGCTGCCGGGGGATCGGGTCGCCTGGGGTGTGTTTCTGCTGATGGGGCTGGTGGGCAACCTGTTCCCCTTCTTTCTGATCGGCTGGGGACAGCAGTGGATCAGTTCCGGGATGGCCGGGGTGATCATGGCGGTGATGCCGCTGGTCACCATGGTACTGGCTCACTATTTTGTCGCCGGCGAGACTCTGAACCGCTATAAACTGGCGGGCTTTACGGTGGGGATCAGCGGCATCGTCCTGCTGCTGGGGCCGGTCTTCGGCGGCAACAGTCTTGAGATTCTCGGCGCCGTCGCGGTCTTTATCGCCGCCAGTTTTTATGCCATTAACACGGTGCTGGCTCGGCGCCTGCCCAACTATACGCCACTGATTACCGGGGCCGGCGTACTGGTTGCCGGCAGCCTGGTGTCTCTGCCGCTGTGGTTGCTGGAGAGCGGACTCTGGCAGCTGCTGATTCCGGGCAGCGATTTCAGCGCACCGGCTTTCAGCAGCGCTTCGCTGATTTCGGTGATCTGGCTGGGGATCGGCCCTACCGGTATCGCCACCATCATCTATTTTCTGGTGATTCAGCGGGCCGGCCCCACCTTTCTGTCTACTATCAACTACCTGATCCCGGTAGTGGCGTTCTTCTCCGGGGCGCTGTTTCTGGCTGAGCCGATTACCGCTCAGAGCCTGCTGGCGCTGGTGATCGTGCTGGCCGGTATCGCCCTGACCCGTTATCGGCCCTAGCGGTTTTCAGACAGACCGAAGCAACAGGTAACCGACTATTTCTACCAGCCCCTGAAAGCTGATCAGCTTCTGATTCGCTTAATCCGCTTCAGCAGCGTTCGGAAGGCCTCCTGCATCTGCGGGTTGCCGGAAGACAGGCTGAGACCTTTGCGGGCCAGTTGATCGGCTCGCTGATAGTCCTTCATATCCAGCCGCAGACGGGCCAGTTGCAGGTAGACCAGCGGTTCCCGGGGCGCGATGCGCTGGGCGCGTTCCAGTGAGGAGAGCGCCCGCTGGTTGTTACCGGCCTGGTGCTGTGTCTCGGCCTGCTCCAGCAGTGCCAGCAGCGCGCCGGACGGCTCGGTGCGGCTGGCGCTGGCAGCCGGTGGCTGGAATGCCGGTTGCGGCGGCGGAGTTACGCTTTCAGAGGTGGCCGGAGGCGGCGGTGCGGCATCTATGGCCCCCTGCCCCGCCGGGAAGGAACGGGCAACGGGTGCCGATTCATCATCCGTCCGCTGATCCACCTGCTGTTCCACGCGCGGATCCGGCGATGGCGCCGGCGCCTGATAGCTGGGAGACGTTCCCCGTGAGCGATCTTCGATGCGCACCTGGCCGGGGTCATGGGTTGCACAACCGCTGATGATCACTGGCGCCAGTAGCAGCCCCGGTAGTATTTTTCGCATCTTCACACCTTTTCTACACTCATAGTTTGCAGCGAACCCCAGCAGGCTCTGCAATCACTTCAGCCACCGCCGAACAACCGGGTAAACCAGTCGGTCGCCCTTCTGATCTTCGACGACTCGGGACAGCTGCGGCGCTGCAGCGGCTCGCTGCCTTCCACAAAGGGCATCAGCCGGGCACCCGGGCAGACTTCGTCGGTCAGCCAGCCGCTGTTGTCATCCACCCACTGGTAGCTGATGGCCTCCGGCATCACCGCTTCATAAGACTGCGGTTGCAGGCGGCTCATCAGCTCTGACCACACCTGCAATGCACCTGAGCTGCCGGTCAGCGGCGTCGGCTTGTTGTCATCACGACCCAGCCAGCTGATGGCCAGATAGTCGCCGGTAAAGCCGGCAAACCAGCTGTCGCGCTGATCATTAGTGGTGCCCGTCTTTCCGGCCAGATTAAGTGACGCAGGAAAGCGGTTATACACCGATCTGGCGGTCCCTTCACGCACCGTCTCCTGCAGCGCATACTGCAGCAGATGCATCACCGCCGGGTCAAATTTCTGTTTTAGTTCGAAGCGATAGCTGGACAGCGGCTCGCCGTCAGCAGTCATCACCGAACGGATTGCTCTGAGGGGGGTTTCGAAGCCGTTGGATGCCACGGTCTGGTAAAGCTGCATCACCTCCAGCGGACTCAGACTCAGCGCCCCCAGCAGGGTGGCCGGATAGGGTGAAATCTCCCTTCGCACTCCCAGCCGCTCGAGGGTATCGATGACCGACCCCATGCCCAGATCCATCCCCAGCCGGGCAGTAGCCAGGTTGTAGGACTTCGACAATGCCCGGTGCAGCGGCACGCTGCCATGACTCTTCTTGTCGAAATTGCGCGGCTGCCAGCTGGTGCCGTTGGGGTTTTCCAGCCGCAGCGGCCTGTCTTCGATCAGCGAAGCCAGGGTGTAGTCCCGGCTCCGCTCCAGCGCGGTCAGATACACCGCCGGCTTGACCAGTGAACCGATCGGACGCACCGCATTGAGCGCCCGGTTAAAGCCCTGAAAGCGGGGGTCGCGACCGCCCACCACCGCCACCACCTCACCGGTCTGGCTGTTACCCACCACCAGCGCGCCTTCGAGGGTCTTCAGCTCGGCACCGTGGCGTTTCTGCAGCCGGCTGACGGTGCTGACCAGACTCTTCTCCGCCTTCAGCTGCACGATCGGATCCAGGTTAGTGAATACCTGCAAACCTTCCGAGGCCAGATCTTCCTGACGATAGTCCTGGCGTAGCTGACGCTTGACCAGATCCAGATAAGCGGGGAAAGCCCCTTTCACCAGACTCTTTTTCGAGACCACGCCCAATGGACGTTTGCTGGCCCGGGCCGCCTGCTGTGCGCTGATATGGCCCTGCTGCTCCAACAGACCGATCACCAGATTCCGTCGTTTCAGAGCCCGCTCGGGATGTCGTCGCGGATCGTAGTAGGAAGGCCCTTTCACCAGCCCGGCCAGCAGGCTGAGCTGCTCCAGCGAAAGATTCTGCAGCGGCCGGCCGAAGTAGTAGTGACTGGCCAGACCGAAACCATGGATGCTGCGGGCGCCGGCCTGACCGAGGTAGACCTCGTTGAGATAAGCCTCGAGGATCTCTTCTTTGCTGTAATGCAGCTCCAGCAGCATCGCCATCGGCGCTTCCACCAGTTTGCGCCAGATGCTGCGTTCGCTGGTCAGGAAGAAGTTCTTCACCAGCTGCTGAGTCAGGGTACTGCCTCCCTGCACCACCTGGCCGGCCAGCAGGTTGTTCCACATCGCTCGGGCGATGCCCTTCAGGGAAATGCCGTGATGCTCAAAGAAGCTACGGTCTTCGACACTGATCAGCGCCCGGATCAGGTTCTCCGGCACCTGCTCCAGCTTCACCAGCTCCCGGTCCTCGTTATCGGCCGGATAGATGCCACCGATCAGCACCGGCTCCAGCCGCGCCAGCGACAGCGAGCGCCCCCGTTGATCGGCCAGCGCTGCCAGTCCGCCGGCATTGAAGGTCAGGTTAAGCACCCGGGCGGGTTCAGGACCGTCGGCAAACTCGAAGCCGCGGCTGCGAAGCCGTACCCGGTTACCGTTGTAGGCCACCTCGCCGGGCCGCGAGATCCGCGATACCGTCCGGTAACCGAGGCTTTTCAGCTCCAGCTTCAGATCTTCAGCCTGCAGCGGCTGACCGGCATAGAGTTCCAGTGGCCGGGCATAGACCTTCGCCGGCAGCGCCCAGCGCTTGCCTTCGAATTTAGCCCGAATCGTCGCGTCCAGATAAATCAGGCCAGTGCCCAGTATCACCAAGCCGACCAGGGTCAGCTTAAACAGCAGTCCCCAGAAACTGAAACCGCCGGACGCGCGGGATGTCCGTTTTTTACTGCCCCGGGCAGAAGATCTCTTTTTTGCCATGGCGCGAGTATACCGCCCGCAGCAGGTCCGTCCAGCACCGGACGGCAATAACCGCTGACCGCAAAAGGTTCCGGCTCTGTCAGCACTGTTTCTCCTCATCCCTGATCATTTAGTGAACGAGTTTCAGTTGACGATTTTCGCGGGCGCTGGTACAAAGTGAAAAATAATTCACCGAGTGGGATTTTTTTCACAGCACTCAGAAAGATCCGTGAAAAGCGAGCTTCTATGAACGCCAGAGCACCGCTAAGCCCCGAACAACTGGACCTGGCCACCCGCGCAGCCTGGCTGTCCTATATCGGCGGTTATACCCAGAGCGAAGTCGCCCGACGGCTGCAGGTCTCCTCCGCCAAAGCTCACCGGCTGATCGCGCTGGCCCACCAGCACAATCTGGTCAAGGTCTTTATCGAAGGTGAGCCGGCAAAATGCGTGGCCCTTGAGGAGGCGATTATCGCCGAGTTCGGCCTCGGCTCCTGTATCGTCGCCCCGGCGGTCTATAACGATTCCGACAGCTCGCCGCTGGCCGAATTTTCCGCGGTCGGCGCCGCCGGCGCCCGTTTCCTGCACACCACCCTGACCGAAAAGAAACCTTCGCTGATCGGTGTCGGCAAGGGCCGCTCCCTGTCGGCGGTGGTCGAGCGTATGCCGACCCTGTCGATGCCCGACCTCAAATTCGTGTCGGTCTCCGGCAGTCTGACCCGCAAGCTCTCCACCAATCCCTTCGACGTGATTCACCGGCTGGTAGAACGTACCGGCGGTGAAGGTTTTCTGCTGCCGGTGCCCTATATCGCCACCGACGAGCAGGAAAAGCAGATGTTGATGTCGCAGAAGACGGTGACCGACATGCTGGACGTAGCACGGGAATCGGAGATGTTCGTAATCGGCATCGGCAGCCTCGAAGAGGGAGCCCATATCTGCCGGGTCAACATGATTGACGATGACGAATGGCAGGCCCTTTATAGCAATGGCGCGGCCAGCGACGTCATGGGCCAGTTTATCGATATCGAAGGCCAGCCGGTGGCCAGTGAAGTCAACCGTCGGGGTGTGGGCCTCGGCATCGAAGACATTCGTGGCCGCCAGGTGGTAGCCGTGGCCGGTGGCGACGATAAGGGACGGGCCACCCTGGCCGCGCTGCGCAGCGGGGTGATTACCGACCTGATTATCGGCGAAACCTCGGCGCTGGAACTGGTGCGACTGCTGGAGGAAACCCCGTGAACTTCCCGACCCCGATCACCTTCACCCTTCTGAAGATCTGAGTACTCAAGGCTTTACTATGAATACTACCACCGCCCTGTCCGGGGTCAGTCTGTCACCGGCCCCCGGGGCTCAGCACAGTGACAATGAGCCGCATCGCAACCCCGGCACCGCTCTCAATCTCGATCTGGTGCAGTCGGTGCGGATCAATCGCAGTGCCGTCGAGCGCCGTGCCGCCAGTTTCGGCGCCCGACGCAGCGTCAAGAAGGAGTACCAGACCGCCTGGCTGCTGAAGGCCATCAGCCTGATCGACCTCACCACCCTGTCCGGTGACGACACCCCCAACCGGGTCCACCGGCTGTGCCGCAAGGCGCTGAAGCCGGTCGGCGACGAACTGACCCGGGCGCTGGGGATCGAAACACTGCAGCTGACCACCGCCGCAGTCTGCGTCTACCATGAGATGCTGGAACCCGCCCGCCAGGCGCTGGCAGGCAGCTCGCTGGGACTGGCGGCGGTATCCACCGGTTTTCCCGCCGGCCTGACCCCCTTTGAACTGCGGGTCCGGGAGATCGAGATGTCGGTTGCCGCCGGAGCCACCGAGATCGATATCGTTATCTCCCGTCGCCATGTGCTGGCCGCTGACTGGCAGGCTCTCTACGACGAAGTCAGTGCTTATCGTAAGGCCTGTGGCCCCGCTCACCTGAAGACTATTCTCGCCACCGGAGAGCTGGGCACCCTGAAGAACATCGCGAAGGCCTCGCTGGTCTGCATGATGGCCGGCGCCGACTTTATCAAGACCTCCACCGGTAAGGAGCCGGTCAATGCCACCCTGCCGGTCAGCCTGGTGATGGTGCGGATGATCCGCGACTACTATCAGCAGACCGGCTTTAAGGTCGGCTTTAAACCCGCCGGCGGTATCAGCGTGGCGAAGGACGCGCTGGTCTATCTGTCGATGATGAAAGAGGAGCTGGGCAACGACTGGCTGCAACCGGAACTGTTCCGCTTCGGTGCCTCCAGTCTGCTGGGCGATATCGAGCGCCAGCTGGAGCACGCCGCCACCGGCTGCTACTCCGCCGGCCATCGCCACGCGCTGGGCTGATCCCCGCATAACTCCGCCGCCCGAGCAGAATACAGAAGATAACAGCATGAATCTGATGACACTATTTGAAACCATGGATTACGGCACAGCGCCCGAGGCCAGCCAGCAGGCTGAGCAGTGGCTGGATCAGCATCAGCGACACTTCGGTCACTTTATCAACGGTCGCTTTGAGCTGGATGAGAGCGAAGCGCGACTGGACAGCCGTAACCCGGCCACTGGTAACTGCCTGGCCTCCATCGCGGTGGCTGGCAGCGACAGCATCGACCTCGCGGTCAGCGCCGCCGCCCGGGCACAGCCGAAGTGGGTGGCCCTCAGCGGTCACCAGCGCGCCCGTCACCTGTACGCCCTGGCCCGGCTGATTCAGAAACACGCCCGCCTGTTCGCGGTACTGGAAACCCTCGATAACGGTAAGCCGGTCCGCGAAAGCCGCGATGTCGATATTCCGCTGGTGATCCGACACTTCTATCATCACGCCGGCTGGGCCCAGCTGCTGGAATCGGAACTGCCGGACCAGCAGGCCCTGGGCGTGGTCGGTCAGATCATCCCCTGGAACTTCCCGTTGCTGATGCTGGCCTGGAAAGTGGCGCCGGCGCTGGCCTGCGGTAACAGCTTGGTGCTGAAACCCGCCGAGTACACCAGTCTGACAGCCCTGCTGTTCGCCGAAATCTGTCAGCAGGCCGGGCTGCCGGAGGGCGTCGTCAATATCGTCACCGGCGACGGATCCACCGGCGCCCTGATTACTGCCCATCCCGACCTCAGCAAGATCGCCTTTACCGGCTCCACCGAAGTGGGCCGTCAGATCCGTGAGGTGACCGCCGGCAGTGGCAAGAAACTGACCCTGGAGCTGGGTGGAAAATCCCCTTTTATCGTCTTTGAAGACGCCGATCTCGACAGCGCCGTCGAAGGAGTGGTGGACGCCATCTGGTTTAACCAGGGCCAGGTCTGCTGCGCCGGCTCCCGGCTGCTGCTGCAGGAGAGCATCGAACAGCCGTTCCTGGCAAAACTGCAGACCCGGATGGCCGGCCTGCGGGTCGGAGATCCTATGGACAAGTCGATCGATCTCGGCGCCATCGTCGACCCGATCCAGCTGCAACGTATTGAGGAACTGGTCAGCCGGGGTCGTGCCGAAGGCGTGGAGATCCATCAGCCGGAGAACGCCCTGGCCAATGCCGATCAGGCCGGCTGTTTCTACCCGCCGACCCTGATCACCGGCGTCGAAACCTCCTCCTGCCTGGTCAACGAAGAGATCTTCGGACCGGTACTGGTGAGCATGAGTTTCCGCACCCCGGAGGAGGCGGTCAGTCTGGCCAACAACAGCCGCTACGGTCTGGCCGCCAGCGTCTGGAGCGAGAACATCAACCTCTGTATGGACATCGCCCCGAAGCTGAAGGCCGGTGTCGCCTGGATTAACTGTACCAATCAGTTCGATGCCGCCGCTGGCTTTGGCGGTTGCCGGGAGTCCGGTTTCGGCCGGGAAGGCGGCCGTGAAGGACTGTTCGAGTACCTGAAGCCCCGCCATGAGAGCAGCTTCAAAGCCAACAGAGAGCCTGCTGAGAACGACGCGGCGACAGCCGCTCAACCGCTGCCGGGCAAACACCAGGCCAGCATCGATCGCACCCCCAAATTCTACATCGGCGGCAAACAGGTCCGTCCTGATTCCGGCTACAGCCTGCCGGTAATTTCGGCAAAAGGCGAGCTGCTGGGCCACTGTGGTCAGGGCAACCGCAAGGATATCCGCAACGCCGTGGAAGCGGCCCGCAAGGCCAGCGGCTGGACCCGGGCCACGGCCCATAACCGCGCCCAGGTACTCTACTACATCGCCGAAAACCTGAGCGCCCGCGCCACTGAGTTTGAAGCCCGGCTGTCGGCACAGACCGGCTGCAGCCCGAAAGCGGCTGCGGAGGAGGTGCAGACCAGTATCGAGCGGCTGTTCAGTTACGCGGCCCGGACCGACAAGTACGACGGCGCCGTCCATGCGGTGCCGATGCGTGCTGTCGCCATGGCCATGCACGAAGCGGTCGGAGTAATAGGCCTGATCTGCCCGCAGCAACATCCACTGCTGGGCTTTGTCTCGCTGGTGGCGCCGGCCATCGCCATGGGTAACCGGGTGGTCGTGGTGCCTTCCGAGCGCCATCCGCTCAGTGTGGTCGATCTCTGTCAGGTACTGGATACCTCCGACCTGCCGGGCGGAGTGGTAAATGTGGTCAGCGGCGACGCCGATGAGCTGGCTGAAGTACTGGCCGCCCACTATGAGGTTGACGCGGTCTGGTATCAGGGCAGCGCCGACGGTAGCGCCCGGGTGGAGAAACTTTCTGCCGCCAGCCTCAAACGCACCTGGGTCAGCAACGGACTGAGCCGCAACTGGCTGGATTCCGCCCAGGGCGAAGGCCCTGAGTTTCTGCGTCAGGCTACCGAACTGAAGACGATCTGGACGCCCTACGGCGAATAAATAAGCAGGCATTTTCGAATGCAGTGAAAATGCCGGAACCCCTGTCAGGAGAGCGATAATAATGAAAAGCTGCAAAACCCTGTTAAGCACTGCCATCCGGACTTTCAGCCCGATGCTGGCGGCCGGCGCCCTGGCGCTGGGCGCAGTTTCGGCCCAGGCCGCCGATATCAAACCGGCGGTGGTTTTCGATATGGGCGGTAAGTTCGACAAGTCCTTTAATGAAGCGGTCTATTACGGTGCCGAACGCTTTAAGCAGGATACCGGCATCAGATACCGTGAGTTTGAAGTCAATAACGAAACTCAGTTTGAACAGGCCCATCGCAAATTCGCCCAGCGCGGTTCCTCTCCCATCGTCGGTGTCGGCTTCAGCCAGGCTTCCGCCGTTGAGGAAATTGCAGCCCGATTCCCCGACACCAGTTTTGTGCTGATCGACTCGGTGGTGGATCTGCCCAATGTGCAGTCGCTGCTGTTTAAGGAGCATGAAGGTTCCTTCCTGGTGGGCATGCTGGCGGCAATGAAATCCGACAGCGGTAAGATTGGTTTCGTCGGTGGTATGGATATCCCGCTGATCCGCAAATTTCAGTGCGGTTACGAGCAGGGGGCGAAATACGCCCGCGACAATGTCGAAGTGATCGCCAATATGACCGGCAACACCCCCTCCGCCTGGAATGATCCGGGACGCGGTTCTGAACTGGCCCGGGGTCAGTTTGACCGTGGCGTGGATGTGGTCTTTGCGGCCGCCGGCGGCACCGGCTTCGGGGTCTATCAGGCGGCGAAGGATGCCGGCAAGTACGCCATCGGCGTTGACTCCAACCAGAACCATCTGCAGCCCGGTACCATGCTGACCTCCATGGTCAAGCGGGTCGGCGTCGCTGCCTATAATGCCTTCAACGATGCCCGTAACGACAACTGGAAATCCGGCACTCAGGTACTGGGACTGAAAGAGGGCGGTGTCGACTGGGCTCTCGATGACCACAACAAAGCGCTGATCAGCGAGCAGATGAAAACCGCCGTCGATCAGGCCAAAGCCGATATCATCGCCGGCAGAATCAAAGTTCATGATTACATGAGCGACAACAGCTGCTCTTACTGAGCAGCCCGGTCCGGGTTCTGAAATACCATGACTGAAACCAACGCAGCTCCGGCGTCCGGGCCGGAGCGGACCTCCGCCGACGATACCCCTGCCATCGAGCTGCGGGGGATAAGTAAGTCCTTCGGAACGGTGCATGCCAATCGGGACATCGATCTGTCGGTCCGCTCCGGTGCCATTCACGGCATTATCGGCGAGAACGGTGCCGGCAAATCCACCCTGATGAGCATCATCTACGGTTTTTATGAAGCCGATGCCGGGGAGATTCGGGTCGCCGGAAAACCGGTCAGCCTGCACAATTCCCAGGAGGCGATCGCCGCCGGTATCGGCATGGTCCACCAGCACTTTATGCTGGTGGAGAGCTTTACCGTACTGGAGAACGTTATTCTCGGCGCCGAATCCGACAGCCTGCTGAATCCCAGTCTCGAGCACGCCCGGGACGAGCTCAACCGGCTGGAGCGGGAGTACAACCTTACCGTCGACCTCGATACCCTGG
Source organism: Motiliproteus sp. (assembly GCA_965230185.1). GTDB lineage: Bacteria > Pseudomonadota > Gammaproteobacteria > Pseudomonadales > Balneatricaceae > Motiliproteus. Next base: position 729,205 of record OZ245995.1, on the reverse strand, counting down.
TCAGCGAGCTGCCAGTGGGTGAGCGACAGCGGGTCGAGATTCTCAAAGCGTTGTACCGGGGCGCCGAGATACTGATTCTCGACGAACCCACCGGCGTACTGACGCCCCAGGAAACCGATCAGCTGTTCCAGATTCTGCGGACTCTGAAAGCCCGCGGTGTCACGGTACTGCTGATTACTCACAAGCTGCGGGAAATTATGGATATCACCGATCAGGTATCGGTGATGCGCGGCGGTCGGATGGTGGCACAGCTGCAGACCCCCGAAACCAGCCAGCAGACCCTGGCCGAACTGATGGTCGGCCGCAAGGTGCGTCTGGATCTGGACCAGCAGCCGGCCAGTCCCGGCAAAACCCTGCTGAGCGCCGATAACATTACCGTGCTCGACAGCCAGAGCGTGCCCCGGGTCGATAACCTCAGTCTGAAGCTGCGGGCCGGGGAAATCGTCGGTATTGCCGGCGTTTCCGGCAACGGCCAGAGCGAACTACTGGAAGCACTGGCCTGTATCCAGCCACTGAACCGGGGCTCACTGACGATCAACGGTCATCCCGTCAGCCCCGAAAAGCCCTGCGATCCCGCCCACGCCCGTCAGCTGGGACTGGGACATATCCCCGAGGATCGCCATCAGCTCGGCATGATCACCCGTTTCAGCGCCGCCGAGTCGACGGTGCTGGGGTTTCACCGGGATCCGCAGTTTAACGGCCGGGTGCTGATGGATAACCGCAAAGTGGACCGGCACTGTCGACAGCTGATGGAACAGTTCGATGTGCGCCCTCCCCATCCGGAGCTGAAGTCCGCTAATTTCTCCGGCGGTAATCAGCAGAAACTGATCATCGCCCGGGAGATGGAGCGGGAGCCGACCATCCTGCTGGTGGGCCAGCCGACCCGCGGTGTCGATATCGGCGCCATCGAATTTATTCACCGCCAGCTGATTGAAATGCGCGACCGCGGTTGCGCGGTGCTGCTGGTGTCGGTGGAGCTGGACGAGATTATGTCGTTATCTGACCGCATTCTGGTGATGTGTGAAGGCCGGCTGGTGGGCGAAGTGGACGGCCGCGAGGCGGACGAACGAACCCTCGGTCTGATGATGGCCGGCACCGCCGTCGACGCCGCTGATACCGGCGATTCAACACCGACTCCGCAACCACCGGAGCAGAGCAACCGCCAGACGGAAGATCCGGGTCCGACACCGGCGCAGTCCCTCAATAATTCAGGAACAAACGGATGAGCAGTCAGACCAGCCCCCTGCCCCGCTGGGCCGACATTCTGTTGATCCCGCTGATCAATATCGGCCTGGCCCTGCTGGCTTCCGGGCTGATTATCGTCGCAATCGGCGAAGATCCCATCGAAGCGGTTAAGATTCTGCTGGTCGGCGCCTTCGGCTACGACGAAGCGCTGGGCTATACCCTCTACTACACCACCAACTTTATCTTTACCGGACTGGCGGTGGCGATCGCCTTCCACGCCGGTCTGTTCAATATCGGCGGCGAAGGCCAGGCCTATATCGGCGGTCTCGGTGTCGGTCTGGTCATGCTGGCGCTGGGACCGGTGCTGCCGCTGTGGCTGCTGATGATCCTGGGCATTCTGGCCGCCGCCCTGTTCGGTGCCGCCTGGGCGTATATCCCGGCCTGCCTGCAGGTCTATCGCGGCAGCCATATCGTCATCACCACCATCATGTTCAACTTTATCGCCTCGGCGCTGATGGTCTATCTGCTGGTCAATGTACTGATCGAGCCCGGCTCCATGGCCCCCCGCAGTGCCCTGTTCGACGACAACGCCCACCTGCCCTTTATGCACGAAATCCTCAACTGGTTCGGTTTTGAGATGGTGCACACCCCGCTCAATATCTCCTTTATCTGGGCGCTGATCTGCTGTGTGCTGCTGTGGCTCTGGCTTTGGCACAGTCGCTGGGGTTACGAACTGCGCAGTGTCGGCTTCAACGACAGGGCCGCCGGCTATGCCGGTATCAACACCCGCCGGGTGGTGATTCTGACCATGTGCATCTCCGGGGCGCTGGCCGGTTTTGTCGGTATCAATGAGATCCAGGGAGTGCACCACCGACTGCTGCTGAACTTCACCGCCGGCTACGGTTTTACCGGCATCGCCGTATCGCTGATGGGTCGTAACCATCCGGTCGGCGTGGTGCTGGCCAGCCTGCTGTTCGGTATCCTCTATCAGGGTGGTGCCGAGCTGGCCTTTGAAGTACCGAAGATCACCCGCGAGATGGTGGTGGTGATTCAGGGGCTGGTGATCCTGTTTTCCGGAGCCCTGGCGCTGATGACCCGTCCCTGGCTGGAACGGCTGTTCAGCCTGTTTGCTCCGGCACCGAAACCGGCAACGGAGGGGGGCTGATCGTGGAAGAGCTGTTTACCATCGTCGTTCTGACTCTGGATGCCATGATGCGGGTGGCCACCCCGCTGATTCTGGCCGCCATGGCCGGACTGTTCTCCGAACGCTCCGGTATCATCGATATCAGCCTAGAAGGCAAGATGCTGGCCGCCGCCTTTATCAGCGCGGCGACGGCGGCGGTAACCGGTTCCGCCTGGCTGGCGCTGGGTGCCGGTATCTGTCTGTCGGTGCTGTTGGCACTGGTCCACGGGCTGGCCTGTATCACCTACCGCGGCAACCACGTGGTCAGTGGCGTAGCGATCAATATTCTGGTGTCCGGCCTCACCGTGGTGCTGGGTATCGCCTGGTTCGAGCGCGGCGGCACCACTCCGGCACTGCCCGCCGAGGCCCGGTTTATGCCACTGGAGTGGCCGCTGGCGGAGCTGATCGGTCAGATTCCGCTGCTGGGCACCCTCTACCAGGAGCTGATCAGCGGCCACAACCTGCTGGTCTACGTCGCCCTGCTGGTGGTGCCGCTGAGCTGGTGGGTAGTCTACCGCAGCCGCTTCGGTCTGCGGCTGCGGGCGGTGGGTGAGAACCCCCAGGCCGTGGACACCGCCGGTATCTCGGTGGCCTTTATGCGCTATCGGGCGGTGATGATCTGCGGCCTGCTCTGCGGCATCGCCGGCACCTACATCGCCATCGCCCAGAACGCCGGCTTTAACCGGGATATGACCGCCGGTCAGGGCTATATCGCCCTGGCGGCGATGATCTTCGGTAAATGGCGGCCGGGTCCGGCGCTGCTGGCCTGTCTGATGTTCGGGCTGCTCGATGCCATCGCCATCCGCCTGCAGGGCGTGCCGGTACCGGTGATCGGCGAAGTGCCGGTGCAGCTGATCCAGGCGCTGCCCTACCTGCTGACCGTGGTGCTGCTGGCCGGATTTATCGGTAAAGCCGTGGCGCCGAAGGCGATCGGCGAACCCTATCTGAAAGAACGCTGAGTTTTACTGAGTTTTAAAGGAGCGTCCCTGATGTCATCCGATCCGCTGCACCTGACCCGGCAGGCCATGAGTCGGGCCTATGCCCCCTATTCCGAATTTCAGGTCGGTGCCCTGATCCGGGGACAGAACGGCCGTTTTTACAGTGGTTGCAATGTCGAGAACGCGGCCTACCCCCAGAGCAGTTGTGCCGAAGCCGGCGCCATCAGCGCCATGGTGATGGACGGCGAGCGGCGTATCAGCGAGCTCTGGGTGATGGGAGCCGGCGAGGCCCTGGTCACCCCCTGTGGCGGCTGCCGCCAGCGCATCCGCGAATTTGCCGGCAACGATCTTTCCATCCATATCTGCTCACCGGAAGGCGTGCGCCGGACCCTGACCCTGGGGGAACTGCTGCCGCACTCTTTCGGACCGGAGAACCTTAAATGAGCCAACAACTGATTGAACAGGCCTGTGCCCTGATTCAGAGCCGTGTCCCCGACTTTCGACCCGAAGTCGCGGTGGTGCTGGGCTCCGGCCTCGGCCCCTTCGCCGATAATGTCGACCTGCAGGCGGAGATCGGCTACGAAGAACTGCCCGGTTTCCCGGAAGCGGGCGTCGGAGGCCATGCCGGTCGCCTGCTGCTGGGCCGGGTGGCCGGCACAGCGGTCGCCGTACTGCAGGGTCGGACCCACTACTACGAAGACGGCCGTGCCGATGCCATGAAGCTGCCGATCCGCACCCTGGCGGCGATCGGCTGTAACACCCTGCTGCTGACCAACGCCGCCGGCAGCCTGCTTTACGATTCCGCTCCCGGCAGTGTCATGCTGCTCAGCGACCATCTCAACATGGCCGGTGTCTCGCCGTTGTTCGGCGAGCGCGGCAACGAACGTTTCGTCAGCATGGCGGATGCCTATGATCCGGCTCTGCGCCGGCAGCTACTGGCCGTGGCGGAACGCCGGGATATCAGCCTGCCCGAAGGGGTCTATGCCTGGATGAGCGGCCCGCAATTTGAAACCCCCGCCGAAATCGCGATGTTGAAAACCCTGGGGGCCGATGCGGTCGGCATGTCGACGGTTCCGGAAGTTATTCTCGCCCGTCACCAGGGGCTGCGTGTGGCCGCACTGTCGATTATTACCAACTATGCCGCCGGTATGAGCGACACAGCGCTCAGTCACGAACAGACCATCGAATATGCCGCCCGTGCCGCCGATACGGTTCAGCAGCTGCTGACCGGTCTGCTGGAGGAGTATCGTTCATGAGTTTTCTGCCCCAGGAAATCATCCGCCGTAAACGTGACGGCGCCACCCTGAGCGACGAGGAGATTGCCTTCTTTGTTCGCGGCATCACCGACAACAGCATCAGCGAAGGTCAGATCGCCGCGTTCGCCATGGCGGTTTTCTTTCGCGGCATGACCATGAAGGAGCGGGTGGCACTGACCACCTGCATGGTCAGCTCCGGAGACACCATGGACTGGTCCGGTGCCGATCTGCCCGGCCCGGTGCTGGACAAGCACTCCACCGGCGGTGTCGGCGACAAGGTCAGCCTGATGCTGGGCCCGTTAGTCGCGGCTTGCGGTGGTTACGTACCGATGATCTCCGGCCGGGGCCTGGGCCATACCGGTGGCACTCTGGATAAGTTCGATGCCATTCCCGGTTATGACACCAGCCCCGATAACGATCTGTTCCGCCGGGTGGTTAAGGAACACGGCTGCGCCATTATCGGTCAGACCGGTAATCTGGCGCCGGCAGACAAGCGTTTCTACGCCACTCGCGACGTCACCGCCACTGTGGAATCCGTGCCGCTGATCACCGCCTCGATCCTGTCGAAGAAACTGGCAGAGGGACTGGACGGACTGGTAATGGACGTCAAGACCGGTAACGGCGCCTTTGCGGCGGAACTGTCCATGGCCCGGGAGCTGGCCTCCAGCATCGTCGAGGTGGCCAATGACGCCGGGGTCAGAACCACGGCACTGATTACCGATATGAATCAGGTGCTGGGTCGCACCGTCGGCAATGGTCTGGAAATGCAGGAAACGGTCGACTACCTCAGCGGCCACTCCCGCGAACACCGACTTCATGAGGTGGTACTGGCGCTGGCCGCCGAGATGCTGGTGTCCGGCGGTCTGGCCCCGGATACCGGCAGCGCCCGTAACAAAGCCCTGCAGGCGCTGGACAGTGGTTCTGCGGTGGAATATTTCGCACGTATGGTAACCGCGCTGGGCGGCCCCGCCGATTTTGTTGAGCGAGCCACGGACTATCTGCCGGTAGCACCGGTGATCAGACCTTTCTGTCCGGAACGTTCCGGCTTTATCAGCAGTATCGATGCCCGCGCCGTCGGTGTCGCCACCGTCGCGCTGGGAGGAGGCCGGACCCGTGCAGCCGACAGCATCGATCACGCGGTCGGTTTCAGCGATTTCTGCAAGGTAGGAGAAGCGGTGGATTCCGATCATCCCATCGCCCTGATCCATGCCCGGGATGAGATCTCTGCCCGGGTCGCCCTCGAAGCGCTGAAAAAGGCGGTCATTATCAGCGATCAGCCACCGGCAGCGACTCCGATTGTGATCGACACCATCAACCCGGTGGCCCTCGGGTAGCCCTTCTGCCGACTTTACTGCGACGGCAATGGCGGAAAGACAATGGCTGTGCGGCAACAGCCGACTCTGAGATGTACTTAAGAGTAGAAAACGATGAAAACTGAAACGCCCCGACGGGCAATAATTCTGGTGATGGATTCGCTGGGCATCGGCGCCAGTGCCGATGCTGAACGCTATGGCGATCAGGGCGCCAACACTCTGGGGCATATCGCCGAAGGCTGCGAGCGTGGCGACGGCGATCGTCCGGGGCTGCGCCGGGGACCATTGCATCTTCCGAACCTGGCCAGACTGGGTATGGGTCGGGCGCTGCAGGCCAGCAGCGGCTGTCAGGTCTCCGGACTGGAATGTCCGGAAGACGAGATCCGGGGCAGCTGGGGATACGCAGTGGAGCAGAGTGTCGGTAAGGATACCCCCAGCGGCCACTGGGAGATGGCCGGGGTACCGGTTCCTTTCGAGTGGGGCCTGTTTCCCCGCACCGTCCCCTGTTTTCCCGACTGGCTCACCAGCCAGCTGAGCGAGCGCTGTCAGCTTCCGGGTGTGCTGGGTAACTGCCACGCTTCCGGTACCGAGATTATCGAACAACTGGGTCAGGCTCATATCGACACCGGCAAACCGATTCTCTACACCTCCGCCGATTCGGTGCTGCAGATCGCCGCCCATGAGCAGTATTTCGGTCTGGAGCGACTCTACCAGCTAAGTGAAGTGGCGATGGAGCTGGTCCGCCCCCTCAATATCACCCGGGTGATCGCCCGCCCGTTTGTCAACGCCTCGGGCCACTGCAGCAGTTTCATCCGCACCAGCAATCGCCGGGACCTGACTGTCCCGCCCATCGCCGATACGCTGCTGGACCAGCTGGTCGCCGCCAGGGGCACGGTTATCTCGGTGGGTAAGATCGCCGATATTTTTGCCCATCGCGGCATCAGCCGGACGGTTAAAGGCCGCGACAATATGGAGTTGTTCGACCAGGTGCTGAAGCAGCTGGACGTCGCCGGCGATCAGACGCTGATCTTCGCCAATTTCGTCGATTTTGACGCTCAGTTCGGCCATCGCCGCGACCTGCCCGGCTACGCTGCGGCCCTGGAGGCCTTTGATGCCCGGCTGCCCGAACTCAGTGCCCGGCTGCAACCCGGTGACCTGCTGCTGATCAGCGCCGATCATGGCTGTGATCCCAGTTTTCCCGGCAGCGACCATACCCGCGAGCATGTACCGGTGCTGTTCTCAGGGGCCGGATTTGACGGCCGAGATCTGGGACGCCGCGACAGTTTTGCCGATATGGGCCAGACCCTGGCCGAACACTTCGGACTGCCGGTACTGGAGCACGGCAGGAGCTGCCAATGACGACGATCGACAAGCTGCCCAAGGCCGAACTGCACTGCCATCTGGAGGGCACCATGCCAGCACCGCTGGTGCGCCGGCTGGCCCGGCGTAACGGGATTCAGCTGGCTGAAGGGTTGTTCGACCGCAACGACCGCTTTATCTGGAATGACTTCGGGGCGTTTCTGCGGGCTTACGATGCCGGTGCCGGTTGTCTGCGTACGGCGCAGGATTACTGTGATATCACCTTCGAATACCTGGCCGCCTGTGCCGCCGAAGGCGCGCTCTATGTGGAGCTGTTCGCCTCTCCCGATCATGCCGCCATGGTCGGTATCAGCTACACCGGGATGCTGGAGGGCTGCGTGCGGGCCATCGAAGAAGCGGAACGACTTCATGGCATCTGCGGACGCATCATTATCACTGCCGTTCGCCATCTGGGACCGGCCCGCGCCCTGGATGTGGCCCGGCAGATGATTGCCGAACCCCACCCCTGGGTCGTCGGTTTCGGCATGGGCGGTGATGAGACTCTGTTCTCCCCGGAAGATTTTCTGCCCGCCTATAAGCTGGCGGACGAGGCGGGCTACGGCTGCACCGTTCACGCCGGTGAAGTCTGCGGACCGGAGAGTGTCCGCGAAGCGATTGCTAAACTGCCGATCAGCAGGATCGGTCATGGCGTGCGTGCCAGCGAGGACAATCAGCTGGTCGCCGAACTCAGCCGTCGCCGGATCGCTCTGGAAATCTGTCCGGGCAGCAACATTGCGTTGGATATTTATTCAGATTTCCAACAGCACCCGCTGGTTCAGCTGCTGGAGGCGGGCTGTCGGATCAGTCTGAATTCCGATGATCCGCCTTTCTTCGATACCTCGCTGGGCAATGAATACTGTACCGCCGCCCGGGAGTTCGGGCTGAAAGAACAGCAGTTGCGGGAGATTACCGGGATGGCGCTGGATGCGGCCTTTATCGACGAACAGCTCCGTCAGCAGCTGAAGCAGCGCTGCGCGAACCGGAAATAACTGCGCTGCCTGCCGGATGCCGACAGCGAAATGTGCAGTAGCGGATCAGCAGGGGAAACTTGCCGGGACAGGGACGGCACCCGCAGATCCGGCGCGCGCCCCTTCCCGTTCAGACCGACGGAAGCAGGACTTCAGCCCTTAACCTTCAGCCCTTAACCTTCAGCCCTTAACCTTCAGCCCTTAACCTTCAGCCATTAACCTTCAATTCTTCGATCATCACCTTCATCTTCGCCCAGGTGGCTTTATCCACCGGACCGGCATGGCGATAACGAACAATACCATCGGCATCGAGGATATAGGTCTCAGGCGCTCCGTAAACACCAAGATCAAAGCCCAGCCGCCCTTCAATATCGTAGATATTCAGCACATAGGGATTCTCGTACTGGCGCAGCCAGACCTTCGCCTTTTCACGATCATCCTTGTAGTTGATACCGTAGATCTTCACACCTTCGTTGCGGGCGATATCCATCAGTTGCGGGTGCTCGATCTTACAGGCGGGGCACCAGGTGGCCCAGACATTGACCAGCGACGGTTCACCCAGCAGATCCTTGCGGGTCAGCATCCGCTCCGGATCCGCCACCGAAGCCAGCTCGAACTGCGGAAACGGCTTGCCGATCAGCGCAGACGGCAGTTCCTTGGGATTCAGGGACAGCCCTTTCCAGAGGAAAAGCCCCAGTCCCACGGCCACCAGCAGCGGAACAAATAACAGCAGACGACGGGTATTCACGCTTATCTCTCCTTACGCAGCAGCCAGACGGGATTTAGGTTGTTTGCGGCGATAGCGCCGGTCGAGCGCAGCCATCATGCCACCAATAGACATAAAGATAGAGCCCAGCCAGATCCAGCGAACAAACGGCTTATACTGAACGCGCACCGCCCAGGCGGTGCCCTCCAGCGGTTCACCCAGAGCAATATACAGATCCCGGAACAGTCCCGGATCAATCGCGGCCTCGGTCATCATCGATCGCTGGGCGTTGTAGACTCGCTTCTCAGGACGCAGCTCACTGTAGGCTTCACCATTTTTCAGTACCTCGAACACCCCCTGATCGCTGACGAAGTTGGGGCCGGTCACCCGGGTAGTCCCCCTAAAGATAAAGGTGTAACTGCCCATGCTGACCCGATCGCCGATATCCATCCGCAGATCCCGTTGTTCGTTGTAGATCGACACCATGGCGATACCGACGATGGTAACGCCGACGCCGATATGGGCCAGCAGCATGCCGTAATAGCTGCGGGACAGCCCCTTCAGTCCCGCCAGCTTGTCCTTTTTGTGAGCCAGCTTGTTCAGCAGATCCTTAGCACTGACCAGCACCACCCAGGCCAGCAGTCCGGCACCGAGCACGCTGCCCCAGTCCAGTGTACTGCTGTACAGCAGCGGTGCAGCGACCGCAATCACCAGAGTCAGCAGCGCTACCAGCCACAGGCTGGAGGTCATGTGAGCACCGCTGGTACTCTTCCAGCGAGCTACGACGCCGATCCCCAGCAGCACCGTCAGCAGACTCATAAAGGGCACGAAGAAAGCATTAAAATAGGGAGGCCCCACCGAGATTTTTCCGAGCCCCAGGGCGTCAGCAAACAGCGGATACAGGGTTCCCAGCAGCACGGTCATACAGACCACCACCAGAATAATGTTGTTGAGCAGCAGGAAGCTCTCCCGGGATATCAGACTGAAACTGGATTCGCTGCGTACGCTGGGAGCTTTGATGGCATACAACAGCAGCGAGCCGCCGATGGTAATGGCCAGCAGAATCAGGATAAAGAATCCCCGCCCGGGATCGGCGGCGAAGGCGTGGACCGAGGTCAACACCCCTGAACGCACCAGGAAGGTCCCCAGCAGACTCAGTGAGAAGGCGAAGATCGCCAGCAGCAGGGTCCAGCTCTTGAACACGCCCCGCTTTTCGGTGACCGCCAGCGAATGCACCAGCGCAGTCCCGATCAGCCAGGGCATAAAGGAGGCATTCTCCACCGGATCCCAGAACCACCAGCCGCCCCAGCCCAGCTCGTAATAAGCCCACCAGCTGCCCAGTGCGATTCCGAGGGTCAGGAACACCCAGGCAACCGTGGTCCAGGGCCGCGACCAGCGCGCCCAGGCGGCATCCAGCCGACCGCTCATCAGTGCCGCGATGGCGAAGGCAAAGGCCACCGAAAAGCCGACGTAGCCCATATAAAGCATCGGCGGATGGACGATCAGACCAAAATCCTGCAGCAACGGATTGAGATCGGCCCCTTCGGCCGGGAAATCCGGCAGGTAGCGATTAAAGGGATTGGAAGTCATCAGGATAAACAGCGAGAAACCGACGCCGATAATCCCCATCACCGCCAGCACCCGCGACAGTACTTCCACCGGCATATTGCGGCTGAGCACGCTGACCGCGAAGGTCCAGGCACCGAGAATCCAGATCCACAGCAACAGCGACCCTTCATGGCCGCCCCAGACGGCACTGGCCTTGTATTGGGTCGGCAGCGCGGTATTGGAATGGCTGGCTACGTATTTGACCGAGAAATCGTCGGTCAGAAAGGCATAGAACAGGCAGCCGAAGCTGAGTGACAGGAAAAAGAACATGCCCCAGGTCAGCGGCCTGGAATAGCTCATCAGCGATTCATTGCGAACAGCGGTACCGATAAGGGGCACCACGGCAAGCGCCATAAAGAAGCAGAGTGCCAGTACCAGCGCAAAGTGGCCTAACTCGGGGACCATTACATCAACCTCAGTGTCTGTTAACCATCTGTAGCGGCAGCAGCGTCACTGCCATCGGCCATCTTGCCCGCCTTATCCAGCGCTTCCTGCACTTCCGGCGGCATGTAGTTTTCATCGTGCTTGGCCAGTACTTCACTGGCAACGAAAATACCGTCGGCATTCATCACGCCCTGGGCGACGATGCCCTGCCCCTCACGGAACAGGTCCGGCAGAATACCGGAATACTGCACGGTTACGGTCTCTTCGTAATCGGTCAGCCCGAACTGCACTTTCAGGCTTTTGGGGTCACGGTTCACGCTGCCATCAACCACCATACCGCCGGCACGCATACGCTGATTCACCGGCGCCTCACCGTTAACGATCTCCGTAGGTGAGAAGAACAGGTTGATATTCTGGTTGAGACCATAGAGGGAAAGGCCGACCGCCAGCGCGACCCCCACTACGATAGAAAGCACAAACGCCAGACGTTTTTTTCGTTTCGGAGTCATGGATGTCCCCTGAGTAACTGCTTAATTGCTGCTTAAATAAGTAACAGTGGCTATTCGACAACACTGTCGATGTTCAGTTTTACCACTTCATTATTCCCCTGCACCGCGACCGGCTCCGATGAGCCGTAAAGATCGCCCGGTGCTGCTGCCGCGTTACCGGCATAGCTGATCAGCGCCCGTACCCGGACCTGTTCGGCACTGGAAAGCCTGACCATCGGCCCCATGGCCATGGAGTCATTGAGCGTGACCGTGGTGGGCAACTCCCCGGCACGTAATTTTACCGCCGCCAATGGCATTCTCGGCCCCTGTACCGGCTGAGCCAGTACAAATACTACGGTGTCATCCTCAACCCGGGATCGGAGGTCGTCAGCCAGCTCCACCCAAACCTTCAGCTCAGCCGTCGGAGCAGTTTCATCGACGACCGGCTCCGGGTCCTGATAACTGATACCCTGTTCGGCAAGCTTATCTTTTGCCGCCTGAACCGCCGACTGCAGTCCTTCACGATTGATGTTGGGGTTATTGCTGCGGAGCACTTTCTGCCAGTAGCCGAGTGCCTTCTGGTAGTCACCGGCTTCGAAGGCGTTCATTCCCAGCAGACCGAGGGTACCGGCCTCTTCAGGATCTTTCGCCAGGGTGCGGTCGATCGCCGCCTGCACCTCCGGAGTGATCTGGTTGTTGTTGAGCAGGTAGAGGGCGTAAGCCTGCTGACCCAGAATCTCGGCGTGCTCACCGACCAGCTCGATCAGCCTGCCAAAGGCGTCATAGCCCTCCTGAAAACGACCAAGCGTCAGGTAGGTACGTCCCAGCATAAACCAGCCTTCGGCATTATCGGGTGAGGCTTCCAGCCGGCTTTTAAGCTGCTCGACCTGTTGCTCGATCTGCTGCATCTGGCCGTCGCCCTCTTCCGCCAGCGCACGAGGCTCTTTATCCAGCTCGGTCACCGCCCCCCATTGCATATAAAGCACCGCCGCGACCAGCGGTATTGCAATACTCAGTATCAGCGGCGTGACGGCTCCCAGGCGGTTATGTTCGATCCGGATCTGGCTGTCATCAACCTCCTCCAGCAGGTTGCTTTCCAGCTCCTGCTTCAGCTCGTCAAAAGAGGCCTGATCCAGGTTGTCGTCATCCAGCTCTTTCTGCAACTCTGCCAGGCGGCTGCGGAAAATCTCGACATTCAGCGCGTTGCGATCGATTTCGTCGGTGCTGCTGTGGCGACGACCGCTAAAATACGGCCACCAGAGAAAGATCAAAACTAAGCCAACCAGAACGGCTGAAGACAACCAGAAGGTAACCATACGAATCCTAAATTAACCGGGTAGTTCCACCCTACAACGAAGGTCTGCGCAATGTGACATCAGGCCCCGGGAAAAGTTTGTCGTTAAATCATCACTTTTTTGTGATGCATCCGGTGGGACACCTGCAGGCCTGTGGCGAATGGGAAAATTAGTGATTTTTCGCAAAAATCGACCCTGAACGGAGGCTATGTTAGTCAATTGAAGCTACTGAAAAAATGATCCAGGTTAAAAAGCCACTGGAATGGAGCGGGCGCCGGGGCCGGGGGAGGAAGAGGGGGCCATGACCTGTCGATCATGGCCCGGGAGTTCTTACTTGGCCATGAACTCGATAGCAGCTTTCAGCTGATCATCGGAGCAGTCCATGCACAGACCCATAGGAGGCATACCGCCCTTACCGGCCTTAGCGCTGGCTACACTAGCATCAATGCCATTAGCGAGGCGAGGAGCCCAGGCAGCAGCGTCGTGAGCAGCAGGAGCGCCCATGGCGCTGGCAGCAGCAGGAGCGTGACAGGTTACACAAGCCTTGTTGTATACAGCTTCACCTTCACCGGCGGCAAAGGCACCAGTGCTCAGCAGAGCGGCAGCTGCGAAAGCGACTACTTTTTTCATATTTCCAACCCAATTAGCATTTAACGAATTTGAGCTCTGTAAGAGCAGCGACAGACTATACCAGAACACCGGATCAAAAAACTCATAATTTAGTCGAAAAATTGACAACCGGTGGGTTTGCTGAGTCGATTCTCGCCTGGTGAACCTGAACGGTCCCTGAACGCGAAAGCCGGGGCTGTCGAGCTGAACGCCCCCCCCCTTCTGAGAGCTGGATCAGCCCCCCGGCGACGGCAGGATCGATTCAGTATACTCCCGATCCTCCCAGGCTCGAGGCCCGAGAATTCGCCGCAGCAGTCTGCCCTCCCCGGAGATGATCAGGGTCTCCGGAAAACCGCGAATTTTCAGTTTCGACATCGACAGTTCCATGCTGGCATCGGAGTACTGGGCGAAACTGATCTGCCGCTCGCTGAGAAATTGCTGAACCCGTTCCGGATGCGTGTCCACCGTAACACCCAGCACCTGAAAGTGGTCCGGGCTGAGCTGATCGCTCATCGCCTGCAGCGCCGGCATCTCTTTGACACAGGGGGTACACCAGGTGGCCCAGAAGTTGACGATCAGGGTCTTGCCGCTGAAATCGGCGATCCTGGCTTCGGAGCCGTCCAGCCCAGTCAGCTGCAGCTGGGACAGATCCGGTCCGTCCTCCACCAGCCCGTCAGGATTGACCGGCTTGTCGCAACCGGCCAGCAACCCACAGATCAGCAACAGCGATATCAGTTTCAGGCGCACAGCATCATCTCTTCAATGGTCGGGCTCAGATGTTATCCAGTCCCTTCTCGGCCATCGCCACCGCCCGGAACACCGCACGTCCCTTATTCATGGTTTCCTTCCACTCCAGCTCGGGTAGCGAATCGGCAACCACACCGGCACCGGCCTGAATGTGCAGCACATTGTCCTTGATAACGGCGGTACGGATTGCAATAGCGGTATCCATATTTCCACTCCAGGAGAGATACCCCACCGCGCCGCCGTAGACTCCCCGCTTCACCGGTTCCAGCTCATCGATAATCTCCATGGCCCGGATCTTCGGCGCACCACTGAGGGTACCGGCGGGGTGGGCCGCCCGAAGTACATCAATAGCATTCTTACCAGCCTTCAGCCGACCGGTCACATTGGAGACGATATGCATCACATGGGAGTATCGTTCGACCACCATCTTGTCGGTCAGCTCGACAGTGCCGATTTCCGCCACCCGGCCGACGTCGTTCCGCCCCAGATCGATCAGCATCAGGTGTTCGGCGATCTCTTTGGGATCGTTCAGCAGATCCTGTTCCAGCGCCAGATCCTTCTCCTCGGTAGCCCCCCGCTTGCGAGTACCGGCGATCGGCCGCACCGTCACCTCCCCGTCTTCCAGCCGGGCCAGAATTTCCGGTGAGGAACCGACCACATCAAAATCACCGAGATTAAGGGCGTACATATAGGGGGAGGGATTAAGACAGCGCAGCGCCCGATACAGATCCAGCGGCCGGGCATTGAAGGGGATCGACATGCGCTGGGCGATCACCGTCTGCATCACATCACCGGCAAGTATGTAGTCCTTGATTTTATTGACCGCCGCTTCAAACGAGGGCTGATCGAAACCGGAGACAAAATCCTCTTCATTCACTTCCGCCGCCGAACTGTCCGGTTCAACGGCACCGGGCACGGCAAAGCGCAGTCGGGCAACCAGCTCGTCCAGCCGGCTCTGAGCCTCTTCAAACGCCTGAGCTGCGGCCGGATCGGCATGACTGATCAGAATCAGTTTGCCGCTGAGATTATCGAATACCACCACCTCATCGGAAACCATCAGCAGGATATCCGGGGTGCCCAGCTTATCCTCGGGCACGCTGGCCGCCAGCTTCGGCTCGATATAACGGATGGTATCGTAGCCGAAATAACCCACCAGGCCACCGTTGAAGCGAGGCAGCCCATCCACCACGGGCACCCGGTAACGCTGATGGAACTGTTCGACGAAAGCCAGCGGATCGGTTTCGGTGGAGGACTCCACCAGGACGCCGTCGGTCTCGATCCGGACCTCGTTGCCGAAAACCTTCAGTACCGTCCGGCAGGGCAGGCCGATGATGGAGTAGCGCCCCCACTTTTCCCCCCCCTGGACGGATTCCAGCAGGTAGGAGTAGGGACCATCCGCCAGCTTCAGGTAGGTGCTGAGCGGTGTATCAAGGTCGGCCAGCACCTCCCGCATCACAGGAATGCGGTTGTAATTCTGGCGAGCGAGTTCGTTAAAGAGTTCAGGTGTCATAACGTGATAATCCGGAAACAGAAAGATTGTCGGGCACAGAAGCGGAAAAATGCTGACAGACCAGCGGTCTCAGCAACGGCTTATGGCAGGCTGCGCCATCGCCACCCTGAACAGATACTGCGCCCGGCGTTCCGGATTATCAGAGACATACAGACTTCACCTTGTAATTGTGACGCCCGGCACGGGAGTCAGTTATCGGTGCCGGACGGAGACTGGACAAACCTTATAGCAGCTCCATGCATGAATCAACCACCCAGTCCGGGGAACTGGCGGCAATGGGTTCGCCGTGATTGTAGCCATAGGTAACCGCGGCCACCGGCATCAGCGCCCGCCGGGCTGCCTGGACATCATGGCAGGAGTCGCCGATCATCAGCGCCTGCTCAGGAGCCACTTCGAAATGACGGACCGCATGCAGCAGCGGCTCCGGATGGGGCTTACGGCTGGCCAGACAGTCGCCTCCCACCACCAGCTCAAAGCAGCCATCCAGCTGCAGCGAAGCCAGTATCTCCGGCACGAAGCGAGCCGGTTTATTGGTGACGATCGCCATCGGAATCTGACGCTGTTGCAGAGCTTCCAGAAACTCTCTGACACCGGGATAGAGCACCGCCCCGTCACTGGCGCAATCAGCATAAGCCTCCAGAAACAGCGCCAGCGATTCCTCCACCAGTGAGGGATCCAGGTCATCACGGGCATTAACGGAACCGCTCAGCGCCCGTCGCACCAGCATCGGGGCACCATTACCGACCCACTGTCGCACCGCATTCTCACCGGCGCTTTCACGACCCAGCGACTGCAGCATGATGTCGACGGCCCGCGCCAGACTCGGCACGCTGTCGATCAGAGTACCGTCCAGATCGAACAGCACCACTCGGGGGGCGCGGCCCGGTTCGAATGGAGAGATCGCTCCCTCTGTACGGAGCCCTGACTCAGACACCGGCCAGCTCCGCCCGCATCGCGGCGATGGTGGCAGCGTAATCGTCGGTGTTGAAGATCGCCGAACCGGCGACAAAGGTGTCAGCACCGGCACGGGCGATCTCGGCAATATTGCCGATGCCGACGCCACCGTCGACTTCCAGACGAATATCCAGACCGCTGTCATCGATAAGCTGTCGAACCTGCTGCAGCTTGTTGAGGGTATGAGGAATAAATTTCTGACCGCCGAAGCCGGGGTTTACCGACATCAGCAGCACCATGTCGACCTTATCCAATACGTGCTCCAGGCAGTGCAGCGGCGTGGCCGGATTAAACACCAGTCCGGATTTGCAGCCGCCGTCGCGGATCAGCTGCAGGCTGCGGTCAATATGTTCGCTGGCTTCGGGATGGAAGGTGATGTAGCTGGCACCGGCGTCGATAAAGTCGCCAATCATCCGATCCACCGGCTTCACCATCAGGTGCACATCGATGGGGGCCTGAATGCCATGCTTACGCAGCGCCTTGCAGACCATCGGACCGATGGTCAGGTTGGGCACGTAATGGTTGTCCATAACATCGAAATGAACGATATCGGCACCGGCGGCGAGCACCTGCTCAACCTCCTCACCCAGGCGGGCAAAATCAGCAGACAGAATGGATGGGGCGATTTGAAACTGGCTCATGGTATTTTCCAACCCGGACGTAGTTTGCGGCTGTGTGGAATACAGCTGTTGAGAATGAGCGCGCTATTCTAAACCATCCGGCCGCCAGCCCGAAACCGGCGCTGCGGATCGGCGGTTCAGAGGCTGAAATTCCAGGTGAGCGACAGCGAGCCGTAATTATGGCTCTCGTCCTGGTTGCGAAATTCCTTCGTTCGATGAATACGGGCGAAGGAGAGCTTGAACTCATCCCAGACCAGACTGGCCCCCACCGCGAGATCTGCAACCAGGTACTCTTTATCGACGCTGTGACTGCTGCGGAAGGTATTGCCGTCCAGAAAGATATCGTGAGCCACCAGACGGGTATCGACGGAGGCAAAAACATGAAAGCCCGGACCACTGCGCCGGCGACCATCCGGTGCACTGTTGTCCCCGCCCGGCCGCAGCGCCGAAGTCCCGAAATCATCGGGAATACGCCAGCCGCCGCGAATTTCCGCACCGGCATTGCCATAAACGGCGATGTTACCCAGACTGCCCCCGTAGTGGCTGATCAGGTCGTAACCGAACTCATCACCATCGGTCCGGCTGATCAGCTTGTGCTTCTTCTCATAGATCAGCTGCAGGCCGGGCTCGTTTTCCAGCTGATTATCCCAGCCCTGGAATTTGTCGAATCCCCGCAGATCATGAATAAAATCCTGAGCCTGCTGACCCAGCGCCGCCGGCCCGACGATGCCCAGATTGACGCCGACGGTTTCCAGCTGGTCAACACTGTCTCCGGCCCGGGTGCGAGCATGGTATGCCACCCCCAGATACAGCCAGCCGGCATAGGGGCGCTCATCCTCCAGCAGTTCGCTGACATCAATGGTTTCCGGGGTATAGATGGTCTGCCCCAGTGACAGCACCACCCGGCGGCTGGTGCTGCCATCCCTGGGGGACGGATGCAGTTTTTTCAGCCTTTTGTTGAGGGAACGGAAGAACGTCTGAATCGCCGGATTATCAATAAAGCGCTCATCGAAGCTGCTGAGATCCGGTGAAACCAGTGACAGGCGAATGCCATTGGTGTAGTTCTGGTCGGTCTCGGCGAAGAGATCATTCTCGAAATAGAGACTGAGGGTACCGCCATCCGGATCATCCTGCATGGGTAGCGAGTCGGCAGCGACCCCACCGGTCAGCAGATAACCCGCGACAATAAGCCAGGACATCAGTAATTTGCCGATCATCCCTGTTTAATCTCCACCAGCTGAGGCTTAATATTGACGCCTGATACCGTCCGGACAACCCATATCGTCAGCGGCCGGCGTCACAATCCGAAACAGGCCGAGTATAATCCAGCCATGATCAACTCTGAAGGTTCAGGACACCCATTATCCACGCTGCTGCTGGCGGTCGGACTCTCGCTGGCCGGACTCTGTCTGAGTCTGCCACTATCGGCTGCCGACGCCCCCGCTACCGGTAGCGCAGCCACCGGCCGGGTACTGCCGACGCCGGAACAGGATCAGCTGACTCAGCTGGCAAAGGCCTGGTCGCCGGAGACCGAGGTTATCTGGCTGGAAACTCAGCAGGAATCATTTCTGGGACTGTATCTGCCGGCCAGTGACAGCGATCCCGCCGGTGCCGCCCTGCTGCTTCCTCACGACCGCACCAGCCCGGACTGGCCCGGAGCGGTCCACAGCCTGCGTCTGGGATTGCCGGAGCAGGGCTGGCAGACTCTGGCCATCGCCGTTCCGGCAGAGCCGGAACCTGAAATTCCGGAGCGAGGCGGCAACGGCGAAACAACAGCAGAGACTGCCGCGGAACCCGCCGCAGAAACCGCGGCCGAAGGCGCTGCGGATTCTTCAGAACAGCAGGGTTATGCCGAGCAGCTGTTTGAACGAATCGAAGCAGGTCTGCGGCAGCTGGAATCCCGGGGAGCCTCCCGGTTTATGCTGATCGGCGTTGGCAGCGGTGGATACTGGGCAGCGCGTTATCTCAGTCAGGCGGGAGATCAGCGTCCCTTTAACCTGACCCTGATCGATGCCCGGCCACCGACAATGGCGGCAGAACCGACGCTGAGCAAGCTGATTGCAGAGCTTAAAACCCCGACCCTGGACCTGTACCACGGCAATGGCCTGAAAAACTACCGTTACGATATTCGCTCACCGGAATACCTGGCTGGCAGACGCCTGAAAGAAAGCCGCCGTCAGCAACGACAGCATTACATTCAGCGCCGCCTGCCACTGCGCCCACCGGTGCCGGAGCGACTGGATCAACGCCTGCTGGCCAGCTTCAGGGGGATCTTCCGTAAACATATGGAGGAGATGCAGCCGTCAGTGCAGGAATCAGCCCCTGCCGCGAATGAGCAATCCCCGGGCCAGTAGTCATTCAGACCGGGAACTGCGGGTCTGCCAGAGGACCCGTACCGGCAACGGACTGACAGATTCAGACAGAAAGCATTCAGCCGCCCGCAAAGCAGGAGCGAAGGTGCCGGGGTCCGGCTCAGCCCTGGCGCTTACGGTAGTCGCGAATTCGCTCGTAAGCGACCTGGATCTCCTGAGCCTTCTCTTTGGCCAGCTGCATCATCTCTTCCGGCAATCCCTTGGAGACCAGTTTGTCGGGGTGGTGCTGGCTCATCAGCTTGCGATAGGCACGTTTCAGTTCCGCATCGGAGACCGATTCCTCCACACCCAGCACGCCGTATGCCTCACGGACCAGCTGCGCTTCATCGACCTGACCCTGCTGATGACCGCGATACGACTGCTGATTAAACGCCTGCTCGGCACGACAACGGTGCAGAATCTGCTGAAGGTCCTGGTAACTGATCTGCAGCAGCGAACAGACCTCCTGGATCACCAGCAGTTCAGCCTGGCTGACCTGATTGTCAGCAAAAGCCGCCTGTAACTGTATCTCCACAAACATCTGCTTTACATCGGAACGGAACCGGATCAGCCGTGCCAGCGGCACCACCAGGGTGGAAATCTCGAAATCCGATTCCTTGCCGCGGCTGAACAGCTCGATCGCTTCCCGACGTTTCTGCTCCGACAGATTCATCCGGTTCATCACTTCCCGGGCGTAGGAGATCTCCTGCTCGGTCACCCGACCGTCAGCCTTGGCGACCTTACCCATCACCGCGAAAGTGGCCTCAAAGAACAGCTTCTGCGGGTTCAGGGTCGCCATCACCTTCGCCGACAGTGCACGCTGCAGCATAAAACCGATCACACCACCGAACAGCAGCCCGACAAAGCCGCCACTCATCAGCCCCACCAGAGCCCCGAGCACAATCCCGGTGCGGTTACGATAGACCGCCTCCCCCAGCGCCTGACCTTTTAAACCGCCTCCATTCACCCTCTGTTCCTCTCTGTAAGATTTGCGGTTGCTGCGCGCTGTGCGGCACCGTCCTGGTCGCCTCGCAACATCGACTCCAGTTGCTGCAGCCGCTCCGGTGTGCCCACATCGATCCAGCGGCCAGGATAGTGAACGCCGTTGACCAGCCCCCCGGCCATCGCCTGGCGCAGCAGCGGCGCCAGCTTAAAGGCACCGGTCTGACGACCGTCAAACAGTGCCGGACTCAACAGACTGATACCACTGAAGGTCAGTTTTGCGGCCGGCTCGGGGACACCATCAGCATCTGCTTCGCTGTTTTTGTCGCAGCACACCCTGTTTCCGGCCAGATAAAAATCGCCGCAGGGGTGGTGGGCCGGATTATCGACCAGCACCAGATGGGCCTGCCCTGCTATGGTTTCCGGCAGCTGGCGGTAATCGAAATCGCACCAGATATCGCCGTTTACCACCAGAAAGGGTTCACCACTGTCCGACAACTTCGGCAGCGCCTGCAGAATACCGCCACCGGTTTCCAGCAGCTCGACCTCTTCGGAGTAACTGATAGCCACGCCCCAGCGGCTGCCATCCCCCAGGAATGCCCTGACCTGCTCCCCCAACCAGTGAAGATTCACCACCAGCTGTCTGATGCCCGCTGCAGTCAGTTGTTCAATATGATGCTGAATCAGCGGCTTGCCGGCGACCTCAAGCAACGGCTTCGGACAGCTGTCGGTCAACGGGCGCATCCGGGTGCCCAGCCCGGCCGCCAGGATCATCGCCTTCAACGGGGCGCCTCCGCCGCAGCCCGACCGAAGCAGTCGCTGACCGCCATGGTCGGCTGTACTCGCTGCCTTAGCAGCTGATTAAAATCGCCGAACTGCGGATAACGACCGCTGACCTCAAGCAGATAGCTGAAAGTCCGGGGAATATCGGCCAGATAACCGGGCTTTCCGTCACGGATATTGAGCCGAGCAAAGATGCCGATGGCTTTCAGATGACGCTGCATTCCCATCAGGTCAAACCACTGCAGAAACTGTTCTTTATCGACGGCAGGAATAATTCCCGCGCTGATCGCCAGCTCCAGATAGTCCAGCGCCCAGCCCTCCACTCTCGCCGTCGGCCAGTCGATATAGCAATCACGCAACAGTGAAACCAGATCATAGGTGACCGGCCCTTCCACCGCATCCTGGAAGTCGATGACCCCGGGACCGCCCTCGATCACCATCAGGTTACGAGAATGATAATCCCGGTGAACGCAGACCCGGGGCTGAGACAGTGCCGACAGCACAAGCTGCTCGAAGGTGTCGGTAAGGGTCCGCTGCTCTGCAGCGCTGAGTTCAAGCCTCAGCAGGCGAGCAATAAACCAGTCCCGGAACAGCTCCATCTCCTGCTCCAGCAGTGCCCGGTCATAGGGGGGAAATGGCCGGCCCTGCATGGAACGGCACTGTTGAATATGAGTCAGGGTCTCCAGCGCCTGCCCGTACAGACCATCGGCACTGCTGTCATCCAGCCGGTCCAGATAGAGCACGTCCCCCAGGTCCGACAGCAGCATAAAGCCCAGCTGCAGATCCGCCCGATAAACCTGCGGGGCATGGATTTCCAGCGGTTCCCAGGCGGTTGCGATGGCAATGAAAGGGGCACTGTCCTCCTTTTCCGGTGGCGCATCCACCGCTATCCAGCTGAGATTATGGCTCAGCACCCGAAAATAGCGGCGAAAGCTGGCATCTCCGGAGACCGGCAACAGTTGCCAGTTCTGCGCCAGATCGATTCCGAGTTCCTGAAAGCTGGCTTCGATCCAGCCCTTTAACGCCGACTCCCGTGTACTCATAAACTTTCTTAAAACAGCCTTAAAAACAGTGTGGATAGGATAGATGCTCGTATTCTGCCCGCGCCTGCCGATTCGGGCTAGCCCTGGCGCAGCAGTATGCTTTATTATTCGCGACCAGCAACGCATCTTATAGAATTTCATAATCAACGGACAGCGATGGCTCTGCCAACCGTCTCCGAAGCCGCTCAGGGAGCGAAAACAGCATAAATGGCAGTACTGTCACTGTTACCGACAGGGTTAAGGATCTCTTCTCGCCGTCAATTACTGATGCTGGGCACCCTGGCAGGCCTGTCGACGCCTGCCGTTCAGGCTGCCGAGCCGGCTCCCGAAGCCATGCTGTGGAGCTGCGTTTCGGTCAACGACGGCAAAGAGTGGCAGTGCGACGTTAACGAAGACGCCACTGCTCAGCCGGAAGAGACCATCACAACAGAACCAGCAACATCTGCGACGGAACCCACTCAGCCTGCAACCGAACAGCCAGCCGTCGCTCAGCAGCCTGAGCCACCGGCATCGCAGCAGCCGGTCGTCGAGTCTGATTATCAGCCGCCGGCGGAACCGCTGACGCTGGAACCCACGAAAGCCCCTCCCCGACGGCAGCGACGCAGCGGCTGGCAGGAGTACTCAACTGCATCGGCAGCGCCGTCCGCCTACGAATGTGAAGCG
The DNA here is from genome assembly GCA_965230185.1 of Motiliproteus sp. Classification (GTDB taxonomy): domain Bacteria; phylum Pseudomonadota; class Gammaproteobacteria; order Pseudomonadales; family Balneatricaceae; genus Motiliproteus. Next base: position 706,300 of record OZ245995.1, on the reverse strand, counting down.
GCAGGCGAGAACTGGAACTGCCGCCAGGGTACCGCCATGGTTGCAGTCAGCAGCGATAATAAAGGCTATGTCGCCGCCTATCCGGATGCTTACGCAGCTTCGCCGAGCGAGTCAGCCGACCGGGGCGAGACCCCATCCGTTTCCCGGACCAGTGCACAGTGGGATTGCAAAGCCGGCCCCGACGGACAGGGCTGGGACTGTCAGCAAATCAGCGGGGAATCGGCCACCGCCGCCGGTTCAGACCAAAGCCCGATTGCAGCTCCCGAACGCTTCCCTTATGCCTATCTGGACTGGTACGACTTTGATACCGTGGACCCGGTCACCCACTGCTCCGGTCGCTATATCGAGCCGGAGCAGGACAACAGCGTCCGTGGCATTCCGGACGAACAGCTGCCCACCTATGTCAACGCAAATCGCTCGCGCACCCGCGGTGGCAATTACACCTCACTGGAAGGGAATGTTCATCTGAGCCAGGGCGATCGCCAGCTCAGAAGCCGGACCGCTCAGCTTGACCATGACAACGAGCGTGCCGAATTCCAGGGGGCGGTGCTGTTCCGGGAACCCGGTGTGCTGATACTCAGCGATCGTGCCATATTCGATCAGCTCAGCGGCACCACCACCCTGGAGAACACCCAGTTCGTTTTCCAGCCGCGCCACCTTCGCGGCAGCGCCAGCAGCATTCTCCGTAACGATAACGGCGAAACCTATATTACCGACGGCCTGTACACCCGCTGTGAACCCGGCAACGAAAGCTGGACCCTGAACGGCAGTGAAATCGTACTCTATGAACAGGAAGGCTACGGCGTCGCGAAACATGCGACCCTGAAGGTGGCCGGCGTACCGGTGCTCTACCTGCCGATGATCCGCTTCCCCATCGACGATCGCCGGGTATCCGGCTTCCTGATTCCCTCCATCTCCTTCTCGGAGGACAATGGCCTCGACGTTACCGCTCCTTACTATTTCAACCTGGCACCCAACTACGACATGACCACCTCGCCCCGCTATATCGAAAAGCGGGGTCTGATGCTGGAGAACGAATTCCGCTATCTGAACGAGTACAGTCACATTGACCTCAGCATGGCGGCCCTGCCCGGTGACGATGCCCGTAACAACGACGACCGCTGGCTGCTGGGGATCGACCACAATGGCAGTTTCGGCGACGGCTGGAGCAGCCGTATTGACTACACCTCGGTGAGCGATAACGATTACTTCGATGAGCTGGACACCAGTCTCAATATCTCCCGGGAGACTCACCTGGATCAGCTGGCCACCCTCGGTTATAACGGCGGCAGCTGGCGCTTCGATTCCAGAGTCCAGAGTTACCAGACCATCACCACCGCCAGTAAGCCCTATCGGAAACTGCCGGAGCTACGTCTCAGTGGTGACGAGAGTTTTGAGTTCCAGGAGGACTCTCCACTCGACTTCAGCTATATCACCGAATACACCCGCTTTGACCGGGACATCAGCGAATTCACCGGCACCGATCGCATCACCGGTGACCGGGCCCATATCGAGGCCAGCATCAGCAGCGAATACAGCTGGCCCTGGGCTTATGTGCGACCGAAGCTGCGGATGACTCACACCAACTACCGGCTCAGCGATCAGCCCACCGGTGACGAGGATGACCCCTCCCGGACCCTGCCGCTATTCAGCGTCGACAGCGGCCTCTATCTGGATCGTGATACCGAATTCCTCGGTAAGGCTTACATCCACACTCTGGAACCCCGACTCTACTATCTGTACGTGCCTTTCGAGGACCAGACCGCACTACCGGATTTCGATTCCTCGGAGCTGACCTTCAGCTACAGCCAGCTGTTCCGGGATAATCGCTTCAGCGGCAAAGACCGGATCGGCGACACCAACCAGCTGACCCTGGGGGTCACCTCAAGGCTGTTGGAGGACAACGGTCAGGAACTGCTGCACGCCAGCGTCGGTCAGATCTTCTATCTGGAAGATCGCGAAGTGCGGCTCAATGCCGGGGATCCGGTGCTGACCGACAGCACCTCCAATTTTGCCGCCGAGGCGGTATGGCGGCTCAACGACGACCTGCGACTCACGGCAGACGGCGAGTGGGACAACGACGATTTCCAGAATATCAAGCGGAACCTGAAACTGAGCTACCGGTCAGATATCGATCACCAGTTCAACTTCAGCTATCGCTTCACCCGCGACAGTCTGGAGCAGACCGATATCAGTTTTATCTGGCCGATCAACGCCAGCTGGAGTGTGCTGGGCCGCTGGCTGAACGACATAGAGAACAGCGAGAGCCTGGATAAGATCCTCGGGGTCGAATATGAGGACTGCTGCTGGCAGATTCGGACCGTCTATCGACAGTGGATCGATGACGATGCCACCGACCGGGAAAACAGCGGTATTTTCCTGCAGTTCACCCTGAAAGGTCTGGGCACCGCCGGCACCCGAGCGACCGGAGATACCGGCCCGAAAGCGAAGAACTTCCTGGAAGACATTACCGGATTCGAAGAGCGTGAAAACTATGAATAGATTCTGTCACCTGATCGGCGCGCTGCTGATTACAGCACTCAGCAGCTACAGCTCTGTGACGCTGGCCGAAGAGGTGTTCCTGGACCGTATCGTCGCCGTCGTTGACCAGGACATTATCATGCAGTCGGAGCTGATCCGGCGCACCGACGTGATTCGCCAGCAGCTGATCTCCCGCAACACCCGGCTACCGGATCAGCAAACGCTGCAGAAGCAGGTGCTGGACAAACTGATCAATGACCGCCTGCAGATGGCTGAGGGCAACCGCAACGGCATCCGGGTTACCGATCAGGCACTGGACCGGACCATGCAGAAGATCGCCGATCGCAATAATCTCAGCCTGGAAGCCTTTAAGCAGCAGCTGGAAAAAGAGGGTCAGGTCTATCGGGAAGTGCGGGAACAGATTCGTGAGGAGATGCTGATCACCCAGGTCCGCCAGCGCCTCGTCAACCGCCGGATCAAGGTTTCCGACCAGGAAGTAAAGAACTTCCTGAACTCGGAGCAGGGCCAGAAGAACGCCCAGGCTGAGCTGCACCTGGCGCACATCATGATCCCGATTCCAGCCAGCCCCAGTGCCGAACAGCTGCTGGAAGCCCGCCAGCAGGCGGAGCAGGCCTGGCAGCAACTGGCAGATGGCATTGATTTTGCGGAAGTGTCGGTCGCCGTCTCGAAAAGTCCGCGTGCGCTGGAGGGCGGAGACCTAGGCTGGCGCAAACAGTCTGAGCTGCCGGAGCTGATTACCGGGGCCATTGAAGGCCTGGAGAAAGGACAGTTCACCCGCCCGTTCAGGCTCGGGGGTGGTTTTCAGATCGTCAGACTGATCGACAGTCGCGGCGGCAGCGTACGCATGGTCGACCAGTCTCAGGTCCGTCATATTCTGATCAAAGCGACTGAAATTCGCGATGAAGCGGAATCGGAGCGTTTCGCCCGCAGACTGCATGACCGACTGCAGGCCGGTGAGGATTTCGCCGCTCTGGCAAAAGAGCACAGCGATGATCCCGGCAGCGGCAGCCTTGGCGGCGAACTGGGCTGGGTGATGCCCGGTCAGATGGTACCTGCCTTCGAAAGCATGATGAACTCGGTAACCGTGGGCGATATCAGCCCGGTCTTCAAAAGCCGTTTCGGCTGGCACATTCTGCAGGTCACCGATCGCCGTAAAGAGGACCTCGGCGAGCGTATTATGGCCAACGAGGCCCGCGAGAGCATTCGCCGCCGCAAATTTACCGAAGAGCTGGCCAGCTGGATGCGTGAAATCAGATCTGAAGCCTATATCGAGATCAGGCTCTGATCATGACTACGCCGCTTCGTATCGCGGTCACGCCGGGCGAACCTGCCGGTATCGGCCCCGACCTCTGCATTCAGCTGGCTCAACAGCCACAGCCCCATGAGCTGGTGGTGATCGCCGATCCGGATCTGCTGCAGGCTCGGGCAGAGTCACTGAAACTGCCGCTCAGGCTGCGCCAGCTGGATCCCGACGCACCGCCTCAGGCCGGCGCCGCCAGTGAACTCTGTATCGCCCCGATCAGTCTCCATACCGAGGTTATTCCCGGCCAGCTTAACGCCGCCAATGCAGGCTATGTACTGGCGACTCTCAACGCCGCCATCGACGGCTGCAGCAGCGGTCTCTACCAGGCGATGGTGACCGCTCCGGTCAACAAAGGCATTATCAATGACGGCGGTGTGCCGTTCAGCGGCCATACCGAATTTCTGCAGGAGCAGACGGAGAGCCCACAGGTGGTGATGATGCTGGCCACCGAAGGCTTACGGGTGGCACTGGTCACCACCCATCTGCCTCTGTCCGCCATTCCGGCAGCAATCACTCCGCAACGGATCAGCACCATTGCCCGAATTCTGGACACCGATCTGCGAAAATACTTCGGCCTCCGGCAGCCCAGAATTCTGGTCTGCGGCCTGAATCCCCATGCCGGCGAAAATGGCCATCTGGGACGGGAAGAAATCGAAATCATCGAGCCCACCCTGGAGCAGTTACGTCGTGAAGGGCTGAACCTGGTGGGTCCACTGCCTGCCGACACCCTGTTTACCGATCACCTGCTGAAAGATGCCGATGCGGTGCTGGCCATGTATCATGACCAGGGACTGCCGGTCCTGAAATACAAGGGCTTCGGTCGGGCCGTCAACATCACCCTGGGGCTGCCGATTATCCGCACCTCCGTCGACCACGGCACCGCCCTCGATCTGGCAGGCACCGGCAGGGCCGATACCGGCAGCCTGAAGACCGCAATCGACTATGCGGCAGAAATGGCTCGCGGTGTCGACCAGCAGTCCGCCAGGCCCTAACTGACTTCTCTGAATCAAGGCAACCGATGAAAAGCAAAAAGCCCGGCCATCAGGCCCGAAAGCGCTTCGGCCAGAATTTCCTGCAGGACCCCAACATCATCGGCCGGATTATCCGCAGCATCGCCCCTAAACCCGGCCAGCAGCTGGTGGAGATCGGCCCGGGCCTGGGAGCCATCACCGAAGAGCTGCTGGCAGCTGTCGGTGAACTGGATGTGGTGGAACTGGATCGGGACCTGATTCCGATCCTGCGCACCCGTTTCTTCAGTTATGAAGACCGCTTTCGTATCCATGAGGGCGACGCCCTTAAATTCGATTTTAACAGTCTGGCGAAAGATCCCGACAACGCTGAGCCGCAGCTACGGGTGGTGGGTAACCTGCCCTACAACATATCCACACCACTGATCTTTCACCTGCTCAGCCACAGCAATCAGATCCGTGATATGCACTTTATGTTGCAGAAGGAGGTGGTCCTGAGGCTGGCGGCACAACCTGGTGACAACAATTACGGCCGCCTCGGCATCATGGCCCAGTACTACTGCCGGGTGGACAACCTGTTCGAGGTACCACCGGAGGCCTTCGACCCGAGACCGAAAGTGGATTCGGCAATCGTCCGACTGGCTCCGTACCAACAGCTGCCGTTCAGGGCTGAAAGCACTGCCGACTTCGCCACCATTGTCCGCACCGCCTTCGCCCAGCGCCGTAAAACCCTGCGCAACAACCTGAAAAAAATGATACCTTCTGAGCACATTGAGGCCCTGGGTATCGACCCGGGCATACGGCCGGAACGCGTTTCACTGAGAGAGTTTGTCAGCCTGTCAGACTGCTACACCCGGCTCAGGAGCGATAACAGTGCTGAGGAGGCAGAAGGCTGATGGGCCTGATTCACAATCATCCGATCGACATCGAGGTAGAAACACAGTATCTGGATGAACAGTCGGATCCGGAAAACAAGCGCTACGTGTTCTCCTACTTTATCCGCATCACCAATAATGACAGCGAAGCGGTGCAGCTGCTGAGCCGCTACTGGCTGATTACCGACGGTGATCAGCAGGAGCAGGAGGTGGAAGGCCAGGGCGTGATCGGCGAGCAGCCGACCATCAGTCCCGGCGAGACCTACAGTTATACCAGCGGCACCGTCATTGCCACCGAAGTGGGCAGTATGCGCGGTCATTACAAAATGCAGACCAGCTCCGGCGTCAGCTTCGAGGCACCGATCCCGACCTTCACCCTGGCACTGCCCAACGCCCTGCACTGAGCTGAGGATTTCTGATGGCCACCTATGCAGTCGGCGATATCCAGGGCTGCCTGGATGAACTGAAAGCACTGCTGGAAAAAGTACAGTTCAGCAGCGAAGATCAGTTGTGGCTGACCGGCGATCTGGTCAACCGCGGCCCGCAATCGCTGCAGACGCTGCGGTTCGTTCGCGACCTGGGCGACCAGGCCCGAGTAGTGCTGGGCAATCATGATCTGCATCTGCTGGCTATCGCCGCCACCGGCGCTTCCACCAGCCGCAAAGACACCCTCGACGAGATTCTGGCGGCGCCGGATCGCGACGAACTACTGGACTGGCTGCGCCACTGCCCGCTGCTGCACCATGACCGGGAACTGAAATACACCATGGTTCATGCCGGCATTCCACCGATCTGGAAACTACGGGATGCCAGAGCCTGTGCCCGGGAGGTGGAAGAGGTGCTGCAGGGAGAGCAGATCGGCGAGTTTTTCCGTCATATGTACGGTAATCAGCCCGACTGCTGGAACGCCGGACTACAGGGCTGGGGTCGGCTGCGCTGTATCACCAACTACCTGACCCGTATGCGATTCTGCACCGCCGAAGGCCGGCTGGAGTTCAGCAACAAGTCAGCGCCGGACAAGGCTCCGGACGATTTTCTGCCCTGGTTTGCCCACCCTGAGCGGCTGACTCGGAAAAAGCGGATTGTATTCGGCCACTGGGCCTCGCTGGAGGGGAAGGCCGGCACCGAGCATGTCTATGCCCTGGATACCGGCTGCGTCTGGGGCGGAACCCTGACCGCATTGAGACTGGAAGATCAGCAGCGGTTCAGCATCCGCAGCCCCGGCTACGCCTGAACCGCTGAGCGTTTTATACTGAACCCCAAAGCCACCGGGCGGTTGCGATGCGAATCTGCCTGAACCGCACTGTCCCCGTGGCCAATCTGTCGACAGCTACATTCAGCAGGAGAGCCCACCGATGAACCAGGACCAGTTTCAACGTATCGCTCCGCAGGCGGCCAGGACCCTGATCGATAATGGCGCCACCCTGGCAGATATCCGGGACCCCGAGAGCTATGGTCGCGGCCATATTCGTGGAGCCCTGCACCTGACCAGTGACAACCTGCAGGAATTTCTGGAACAAAATGATCCTGATCAGCCACTGGTAGTTTACTGCTACCACGGTAACAGCAGCCAGCCTGCTGCCCAGTTCCTGTACGAGAAGGGATTTGATGAAGTTTACAGTCTCGACGGCGGCTTCGAAGCCTGGCAGCAGCTCTATCCCGAAACCCTGAGCCGCGACTGAAATGATGGAGATCTACCTGGTTGGTGGCGCCGTACGAGATCGTCTGCTCAACATTCCCAGCTATGATCGGGACTGGGTGGTGGTTGGCGCCGACGCCGATCAGATGTCGGCACAGGGTTACCGACCTGTAGGCAAAGATTTTCCGGTGTTTCTCCATCCCCGCAGCAAGGAGGAATATGCGCTGGCCCGTACCGAGCGCAAATCCGGGCACGGCTATAAAGGTTTCGAATTCCAGGCCAGCCCCGACGTCTCGCTGGAGCAGGACCTGAAACGGCGAGATCTGACCATTAATGCCATGGCCGAGGACAGCGATGGCAATATCATCGATCCCTGGGGCGGCCGGGAAGACCTGGAAAAACGATTGCTGCGCCATGTCTCCGAAGCATTCTCAGAGGACCCGCTGCGGGTACTGCGGGTCGCCCGCTTTGCGGCTCGCTTCAACCATCTCGGGTTCCGGGTTGCCCCGGAGACGGTAGCGCTGATGACACAGATCAGCCGCAGCGGAGAACTTGAGCACCTGACCCGGGAACGAGTCTGGAACGAGCTGGAGCGAGCGCTGGCCGAGCGCTCGCCGGCGGTTTTTTTCCAGCTGCTGGAAGAATGCCAGGCGCTGCCGCAACTGTTTCCGGAGCTGAAACAGCTGCTGGCCGGTCCAACCGGAGAGGCGGCGCTGCAAGCCCTGCAATGCAGTGCCCGGCTCGACGCCCCTGCCCCGGCCCGGCTGGCGACACTGTGCAGTTTTCTGCCCCCCGCGGCGCTGAAGAGTCTGATCGGACGGCTGAGTATACCGAAGGAATCCCGGGATCTCTGTCTGCTGACCGGTGATCAGATCGGAACTCTGCTCAATATCGGCCAGCTGGATCCTGAACAGAGACTCAGGCTCTTCGAAACCCTGGATCTGCAACGCCGCCCGGAACGGTTATCATCACTGCTGGACTGCGCCCGGGCCCGGACGGGTGTCTGCCAGCCCGGGGCCCCCTTTGCTCCTGAACAGGCATTGCGTCACCTGCTGGAAATCATTGCAACGATCCAGCCACGGGATCTGGCCGCCGCCGGATTCAAGGGTAAGGCGCTGGGCACCGAACTGCGGCGCCGCCGGCTTGCCGCCATCGAAAACGGACAGCAGCCATGAATTCAGCGCCACCGGTTGCTCTGGTCACCGGCTCGGCCCGACGAATCGGCGCTGAGATCTGCCGGCATCTGCATCAGCAGGAATACCGGGTGCTGATTCACTATCGCTACTCGGAGGCGGAAGCGAAAGCGCTGGCCGCAGAGCTCAACCAGGTGCGACCGGACTCAGCCCGCACCCTGCGGGCCAGTCTGACCGAGCTGACTGAGCTCCGACAACTGGCCGATGCGGCGCAACGGCAGTGGGGGCGACTGGATGCGCTGATCAACAACGCCTCCGCTTTTTATCCGACCGAGCTGGCACAGACCACGGAAGCACAGTGGGATGAGCTGACAGACGCCAACCTGAAAGCACCTTTTTTTCTCTGTCAGGCCCTGGCCCCGGCTTTACGGGCGTCGTCCGGTGTGGTGATTAATCTGGCGGATATTCATGCCGAGCGGCCACCTGAGGGTTTTTCGGTTTATGCCATCAGCAAAGCCGGGCTGTTGATGCTGACGCGATCGCTGGCGAAGGAACTGGCACCCGACATCCGGGTCAACGCGGTGGCGCCCGGCCCGATACTCTGGCCGGAAGGCGAAGCGGCGGCCACTGAAGCGCAGCAACAGCAACTGCTGGCGAAAACGCCGCTGGGCCGTATGGGCACCCCCACCGAAATAGCCTCCGCCGTGCTGTTTCTGTTGCAGCAACAATACATCACCGGCCAGATTCTGGCGGTGGACGGCGGTAAATCACTGTACAGCTGAGCCACTGCATCGCAACAATTTTTGCCAGGAGTTCCCGTGGAAACACTGATCAACGGACCGGAAACCGCCGACACCACCTTTCTGTTTGCCCATGGGGCCGGTGCCGGTATGGAGCATGAGTTTATGGCGGCGATAGCCACAGGGCTTGGAGACAACGGCATCCGGGTGGTTCGCTTTGAATTTCCCTATATGGTTAAGCGTAGGGAAGATGGCAAAAAACGGCCGCCGGACCGCCAGCCCAGGCTACTGGAAGCCTTTGCCGACCAGGTAGAACGGCTTGGTGACTGCAACAGACTGGTGATCGGCGGTAAATCCATGGGTGGGCGGATGGCGACCCTGATGGTCAGCGAAGGCATCGCCAGCTGCGGAGTAGACGGTATTATCTGTCTCGGTTTCCCTTTCCATCCGCCGGGTAAGCCGGAGCGTTTTCGGGGCGAACATCTGCAGACAATCGAAACACCGACCCTGATCATCCAGGGTGAACGGGACAGTTTCGGCAACCGGGAGGAATTGCAGGGCTACGAGTTTTCACCCGCCGTCCACCGTCACTTTCTGGAGGATGGCGACCACAGCTTCAAGCCACGTAAGAAAAGCGGCTACAGCCAGGCTCAGCACATCGACAGTGCGATCCGGCAGATGGCTGCTTTTATCAACGGTCTCTGAGTAGCGGATTCACCACCAGGGAGCTATTCGACCGGAACCTCCGGTTCCGTCAGATCGGAGAGTTCCCGCCCGCGCCAGATAAAAGAGACCCGCCACAACGGCTGACTGCGCTGGTCAAATCGCTGCCACAGATGCCGATAACTGACTTGCAGCAGCGGATGCAGGTCATCGGGGTTGAGTTCAGCCATCGGCCAGAGCACAAAGGCGTTACGGCCGATCTCGGCGCGAGGCAGTGAACCGCCGGAGAACTCCCCCACATAGTCATCCCAGGTCAGAATATCGATATCCAGGGTGCGGGAGCTGAACTTGACGGCATTACGGCAGCGGTCATGCTGATGCTCGATCTGTCGCAACTGCTGATGGAGTTCATCCGGCGTCAGCGCGGTTTCCAGCTCCACCACCAGGTTATAGAAGGCATCACCGTCGAAGCCAACCGCCTCACTCTCGTAGACACTGGAAATCCGCAGCGCCCCGAACGTCGAACTGAGGGCATCGAGACCACTGCCGATGTAATGCTCGCGTCGGATATTACTGCCGATGCTGAGACAGACCCGTGCCATCAGACTTTCTCTCCCCGCTCGATGATCACGCCGACATCGGCGGCGGTGGGGACGGCACCGGGCTTTCCAAGCCGCAACCTTAACCAGGGGACCGGAAATTCCTTCAGCACCAGGGCGGCTATCTCTTCAGCCATGGTTTCCACCAGCAGAAATTCGCTGCTTTCGATGAAGCCGATCAGACGATCAGACACGCTTTTATAATTCAGCGTGTTTTCAATATCTTCCGTAGCAGCCGCGGCGCGGATATCGGTCCCCATTTCCAGATCCAGTACCACTGTCTGGCGAATTCTGCGCTCCCAGTCATAGATCCCGATCACGGTTTCCACTGCCAGCTCTTTTATGTACACGATATCCATCTTCTGCCCTGCTGTTGTCCGGCGATAGCGCCATTGTCGGCTTTACTCGCCATTAGGGTTCTGTTAAAACCTGAATCGGAACTCCCTGCTGAACACCAGCTAAGCATAAAGCAGGCCCGGCCTGTTACCCGGCAGCGTCTATGTCTTACGCCTTCACGTCAACAGATCTGTTACTGATCGCCGGCGCCTATCTGCTGGGCTCCGTCTCCAGTGCCATTCTGGTTTCCCGACTGTTGGGTCTGGACGATCCCAGAGCCCATGGTTCCGGTAATCCCGGTGCAACCAATATGCTTCGCACCGGCCATAAACCAGCCGCCATGTTCACCCTCTGCGGTGATATGCTGAAAGGCTACGCGCCGGTCTGGCTGGCCACTCAGCTGAATCTGTCAGCCACCAGTGTCGGCCTGGTGGGACTGGCCGCTGTGATCGGCCATCTGTTCCCGCTGTTCTTTCAGTTTCGTGGCGGTAAAGGGGTCGCGACCACCCTCGGCGTCTGCCTGGCCTTCAGTCCCTGGCTGGGACTCTGCCAGATCAGCAGCTGGCTGCTGCTGACCCTGATATTCCGGATTTCATCGCTGTCCGCGCTGGTCACCGCCATTCTGACGCCACTGTTCTGCTACTGGCTGGCGCCGACCTGGTTGCTGGTCTGCTCACTGATCTGTCTGCTGATGATTATCCGTCATCGCAGCAATCTCATCAGCCTGCTTCACGGTCGCGAACACCGCCTCTGACCCCGACTCCTGCTATTCGGCCGGCTCACCGATCGCCGGCAACTCGCTCATCGGCCAGCGCGGTCTGGCCTGAATCGCGAGATCATCCTGCTGGCCGGCCATCAGCCGCTGGCAGCCGGCGTAGGCGATCATCGCACCGTTGTCGGTACAGAATTCCGGACGTGGGTAGAACAGAGTGCCCTGCTGTTTGCGGATCATAGCCTCCAGCCGCTCCCGCAGCATCCGGTTGGCACTGACACCACCGGCAATCACCAGCCGCTTCAGACCGGTCTGCTGCAGCGCTCGCCGACACTTAATGGCCAGGGTATCCACCACCGCTTCCTGAAACGCCAGCGCAACATCCGCTTTCCCCTGCTGGTCGAGCGCCCCTTCGGCCCGCAGTTTCTCAGTGGTATTCAGCGTGAAGGTCTTGAGACCGCTGAAGCTGAGGTCCAGTCCGGGGCGGTCAGTCATCGGCCGCGGAAACCGGAATCTACCCTCCGTCCCCTGTTCCGCCAGCGCAGCGATACGCGGCCCGCCTGGATAATCCAGACCCAGCATTTTAGCGGCCTTGTCGAAGGCTTCACCGGCAGCGTCATCCAGCGACTCTCCCAGCAGCTGGTAGTGACCGATGCCATCCACCCGGATCAGCTGGGTATGACCGCCGGAAACCAGCAGGGCGACAAATGGAAATTCGGGCGGACTCTCTTCCAGCATTGGTGCCAGCAGATGCCCCTCCATATGATGGACTCCCAGCACCGGCACCTGCCAGGCGTAGCCCAGTGATCGAGCGACAGAAGCCCCCACCATCAGCGCACCGATCAGCCCCGGTCCGGCGGTATAGGCGATAGCATCGATCTGACTCTTATCGGACGCGGCCGCTTCCATCACCTGACGAATCAGCGGCACCAGCTTTCGAATATGATCCCGTGAGGCCAGCTCCGGGACCACCCCGCCGTATTCGGCATGCATCTCCACCTGACTGTAAAGTGCATCGGCCAGCAGACCCCGGTGGTTGTCGTAAATCGCAACTCCGGTCTCATCACAGGAGGTTTCTATCCCCAGAACCCGCATTTTCTCTGTACCTCAATTCACGTTTCGGAGCGCCGCTATATATAAAGCAAAGGTCCGCACTGGCCTTTGTCCGCCGGAAGTGGGCGCATCATAGCAGCCACCAGCGCCGATATCACCACATCCCGTGATTATGGCTGCATTTGCTGTTTACAATCCCGACGACCAGCGATTAGAATATGCGCCCCTGTTTCTGTCAGAGGCAGGTTTAACCTCTCTTCGCTATTATTATGTCAGGAAGAGAAACAGTAACTGAAAGGTAACCAGGGTAAATCTGATGCCAAGTGTAAAAGTTCGTGATAGCGAGCCCTTTGACGTAGCTCTGCGTCGTTTCAAGCGTTCTTGTGAAAAAGCTGGTGTTCTGGCCGAAGTCCGTCGCCGCGAGTTTTACGAGAAGCCGACTGCAGTACGCAAGCGCAAGGCAGCTGCCGCGGTTAAGCGTCACGCCAAGAAACTGGCTCGCGAAAACCGTCGCCAGGTGCGTCTGTACTAATCACCGATTAGCACAGACAACAGACTGAAACACGGCAACAGCCCGGTCGACCACAGGATCAGAATATGAGCGCTCTTAAAGAAGCGATCAAAGCAGCACAGAAAGAAGCGATGCGCGCCCGCGACAAAGAGCGGCTGGGCACGGTGCGCCTGATCCTGGCAGAACTCAAGCGGGTCGAGGTCGACGAGCGTATCGAGCTGGACGATGATCGGATACTGGTGATTCTGGATAAAATGCAGAAGCAGCGCCGGGATTCTATCAGCCAGTTTGAAGAGGCGGGCCGTGATGATTTGTCTGAGGTGGAGAAGAAAGAACTGGAGGTGATTAAAACGTTTCTTCCTGCCCAGCTAACTGAAGAAGAGATTGACCAGCTGATCGATCAGGCGATCAGCGAAACCGGTGCCGACTCGATGCAGGCCATGGGCCGCATCATGGGGATCCTTAAGCCACAGATTCAGGGTCGTGCCGACATGGCAGCGGTCAGCGGCAAGATTAAAGCGCGACTGAGCTGACCGGCACAGAGCAGCACTGCCGACCAGCAAGCACCTGCTCCCTTACATCCCAGACCCCGTACCTGCTAAGCTGAGTGTACCTCCCGGGCTTCCACGATATTTCAGCACTGACCAGCGGCAGATCCTTTCATGGCGGGACGCATTCCACAGGATTTTATCGACGACCTGCTTAATCGCACCGATATTGCCGACGTCGTTGAAGAACGCATCAGCCTGAAGCGGACCGGCCGCAACTACTCCGGACTCTGCCCCTTTCACCAGGAAAAAACCCCCTCCTTCAGCGTCAACCCTGAAAAACAGTTCTACTACTGCTTTGGCTGCGGCGCCGGTGGCAACGCCCTGGGCTTCGTGATGGAGTATGACCGGATCGATTTTCCTCAGGCCGTCGACACCCTGGCGCGCCGCATCGGCCTCGAGGTGCCGAAAGAGGCGGGCAGCAACGAGCCTCGCAACCAGAAGCTGAACGCCGCCTATGATCTGCTGGAACGCAGCGCCAGTTTTTATCAGCAGCAGCTCAGACAGCACCCGCAGCGCCAGAAAGCGGTCGATTACCTGAAAGGACGCGGACTCAGTGGCCGTATCGCCCAGCGTTTTCAGATCGGCTATGCACCGCCGGGCTGGGATAATCTGATCAGCCAGCTGGAGAAAGAGCTCAGCGACGTCAGCCGCGAAGCCATGGACGATGCTGGGCTGGTGATTCTGAAATCGGAAGAGAACAAGTGCTACGACCGTTTCCGTGACCGCATTATCTTCCCGATTGTCGATATGCGTGGCCGGGTCATCGCCTTCGGCGGCCGGGTGCTGACCGACGAAAAACCGAAATACCTGAACTCCCCGGAAACCGACACCTTTCATAAGAACCGCGAGCTCTATGGTCTCTATCAGGCCCGCCAGGCCAATCGGGAACTGCGCCGGATTCTGATTGTTGAAGGCTATATGGACGTGGTGGCGCTGGCTCAGTTCGAGATCACCAACGCCGTTGCCACCCTCGGCACCGCCACCAGCGAACACCACCTCAATCGGATTTTTAAGCTGGTGTCGGAAGTGGTGTTCTGTTTCGACGGTGACAGTGCCGGCCGCAAAGCCGCAAAACGGGCACTGGAAACCACCCTGCCACTGATGGAGGATGGCCGCCAGGCGCGGTTCCTGTTTCTGCCGGAAGGAGAAGATCCTGACTCCGTGGTTCGCCAGGAGGGCAGCGACGGCTTCAACCAGCGGGTCAGCAATGCCCGCTCCCTGTCAGACTTCTTTTTTGACAGCTGCTCGGAAGAGCTGGATCTGCACAGCGGCGAAGGTCGGGCTCGCCTGAGCAGCATCGCCATGCCGATGATCGAAAAGATCCCCGGTCAGGTATTCCGCCAGCTGATGAAACAGCAACTGTCGGAAATGACCGGCCTGAGCAGCGATTTCTTTGACCAGATGGAACCACCTCAGATGCCAGCCGCAGCGCCTGAGCCGGCTGACTGGCCCGCGCCGGACTACGATGCCCCGCCACCAGCAATGATGGAGGACTGGGGGGAATATCACCAGGAGCCTGCCGAACCACCCTCCTGGCAGCAGGACAACGAACAGAGCGGCAGCTTTCGGAAAGAGGGTTATCGGAAGAAAGGGCGCTTTCGCGATTTTCGTAACGACCGCCCGCAGCCGGTTATTCGGCCATCATCACTGGGCCGACGAGCCATCAAGTCGTTGCTGCATTTTCCCCGGCTGGCACTGAAAGTCGGCTTCGAAATCACCGAGACCTTTGCCGAGCTGAAAGACCCGGAACTGGACCTGCTGTGCCGGCTGATCGAACAGTTGCGCAACGACCCGCAGACCCAGCCCGCACTGATTTTGCTGGAGTGGCAGGGAGACCCCAATTTTGACACCCTGCAGGAGATCATCGAGCAGGAGCTGCTGATCACCGAGACCGAAACCATGGAATCGGAGTTTATCGATGGCCTGCAGCAACTGGTCACGAGAAAGAAAGAGGAAACCGAGCTAGACTACCTGAAAAGAAAAAACTCATCCTCACTTACAGCAGAAGAGAAGCAGCGACTGAATGAATTACTGCTGCGCCCCAGATCGGGCCAACGCTGAAGCCGGAAATCCGCCATTGAATCCGGACGCCCTGAGGCTGTCTGATCCTATGGTAATCCCACCAATCCGCGTCTATAATGTGCGGCTATTTTTTGACTATTCCACTCGGGCTACAGGAACTCTATGTCAGACACGTCACAGCAGCAGTCTCGCTTAAAGGAGCTTATCGCCAGGGGTAAGGAGCAGGGCTACCTGACTTTCACCGAGGTCAACGACCATCTGCCTGAAGATATTTCCGATCCTGATCAGGTCGAAGATATTATTCGTATGATCAACGACATGGGTATTTCCGTGTCGGAAGAGGCCCCGGATGCTGATGAACTGCTGACCGCCGAAGGCGACTCCACCGATGATGCCGCGGTTGAAGAAGCCGCCGCCGCGCTGGCGTCTGTAGAAACCGATGCCGGCCGTACCACCGATCCGGTACGGATGTATATGCGTGAGATGGGTACAGTAGAACTGCTGACCCGTGAAGGCGAGATCATCCTGGCCAAGCGTATCGAAGAGGGTCTGCGCGATGTTATGTCGGCCCTGGCCTACTGCCCCTCCGTGGTCCCCATCGTACTGGCCGCCTACGAGTCCTCCCAGGAGGAAGAGGGTCGCCTGAGTGATGTACTGAACGGCTTTATCGATCCCGATGACGATATCCAGCCAGCAGCCCCTGCAGCCAGCAGCAAAGAGAGCGACGATGAAGACGACGAAGAGGATGAGGGAGACCGTGGTCCCGATCCGGAAGAGGTTCGTCGCCGCTTCGACGAACTGAACGCGCTCTACGAAGTAACGGTTGCAGCCATTCATCAGCATGGCCGCGGCAGTAAAGAGGCCGGCGAAGCGCTGGCAAAAATGGCGGAACAGTTTGCACCGCTGAAGCTGGTTCCGCGCCTGTTCGACGGTCTGGTGGCAACGGTACGTAACGCCGTCGATCGCCTGCGTCTGCAGGAACGTACCATCATGCGTATCTGTACCCAGCGCGGCCGCATGCCACGTAAAGAATTCATTCGTGAATTCCCCGGCAATGAAATGAACAACGAATGGGTGGAGAAACTCTGCGCCCGCGGCGGTCCCTATGCGGTACGCCTGTCGACCTCGAAAACCGAACTGCTGCGCGCCCAGCGTAAGCTGGTCGAGCTGGAAGAGGAAAGCGGCCTGACTCTGGCGGAGATCAAAGAGATCAATCGCCGTATGTCTATCGGTGAAGCCCGCGCTCGCCGGGCCAAGAAGGAGATGGTTGAAGCCAACCTGCGTCTGGTCATCTCCATCGCCAAGAAATACACCAACCGTGGCCTGCAGTTCCTCGACCTGATCCAGGAAGGCAACATCGGTCTGATGAAGGCGGTGGATAAGTTCGAGTACCGTCGCGGTTACAAGTTCTCCACCTACGCCACCTGGTGGATCCGTCAGGCGATCACCCGTTCTATCGCCGACCAGGCCCGGACTATCCGTATTCCGGTGCATATGATCGAGACCATCAACAAGCTCAATCGTATCTCCCGCCAGATGCTGCAGGAGATGGGTCGTGAAGCGACTCCCG
This sequence comes from Motiliproteus sp., assembly GCA_965230185.1. Lineage (GTDB taxonomy): Bacteria > Pseudomonadota > Gammaproteobacteria > Pseudomonadales > Balneatricaceae > Motiliproteus. The sequence goes on along the minus strand of OZ245995.1, from coordinate 689,123 downwards.
AAGAGCTGGCTGAACGCATGGAGATGCCGGAAGACAAAGTTCGCAAGGTGCTGAAGATCGCCAAGGAGCCTATCTCCATGGAGACGCCCATCGGCGACGATGAAGACTCCAGCCTCGGCGATTTTATCGAAGACGTCACCATCCACTCCCCGGTCGACTGCGCTACCAGCGAAGGTCTGCGTGAAGCAACCCGCGAAGTGCTGGCAGGACTCACCGCCCGGGAAGCCAAGGTACTGCGGATGCGTTTCGGTATCGAAATGAACACCGACCACACTCTCGAAGAGGTTGGTAAGCAGTTTGATGTAACCCGGGAACGTATTCGTCAGATCGAAGCCAAAGCACTGCGTAAGCTGCGCCACCCCACCCGCTCCGATCACCTGCGCGGATTCCTCGACGAATAATATTGCGGCCCTGATCAGGGCCGGTGCAGAATGTAAAAACCGCAGCCCTCGCTGCGGTTTTTTTTGGGGATTCAACACAAGCCGTGGCAACGGTTACCGATTCCAGCCACTCTCCACCCCATACCGCAGACACTCCTTCACGCGGCAACCCCACCTGGCCCTCCGCTCAGCAGATCCGAAAGCCGGGCAGTCGGGCAGTCGGGCAGTCGAATATGACTCCCAGCTGGAATCAGCAGGAATTACTACCTCGCGCCGCCGTTTCAGCTGATCCGCCAGCCCCCATCAGCGACGATTCCTGACGGTCATCCCTGAGCGCAGACAAGACAATTAGCGGCTTGTCTGTTCGATTCAAATAGTGTTTCAATATCATTGTTTTAGAAATAGAGAGCCGATCCGGAACTATGACTGAAAATGGTACTGTGACGCTTGATCTGCCAGCAGAGCTGCAGATCCGGAATCTGGAGGAGCTGAAGTCGGAACTGCTCCGGGCTCTGCAGTTCAGTACGGTGACACTGAATGCGGCAGCGGTATCCCGGGCAGATACGGCCGGCATGCAGCTGCTGCTCTCTTTTCTGAAGAGTGCCGAAGCAGCCGGCATCAGGGTCCGCTGGCAATCACCTTCAGAGACCTTTACCAGTATTGCCGGAATACTGGGGATGGATCGCAGCCTCAGCTGACCGGCCGGGGAGCAGACGGGAGACACCATGACCATCACTCTGACAGCCGGCAACTACAGGATCTGCTACGGGTTCATGCTGTCGCCAGCTGAGCGACTGTCAGCCGGACCACAATCAGGCCCCTGCTGTCCCGGCAGAGCTGACCCGCAATGAGTATCGATCTGTCCGGGTTCCGGCAGACTTTCGTCGAGGAAAGCCTCGATGACATTGCCACTGTCAGAAAACGGCTGAGCGGTAACGGATGCCCGGACCGGCAGAGTCTGGACGAAATCTTCCGGGTCGTCGGGGCGCTGAACCGCGGAGCCGGTATATTCGGCTTCAGCCAGCTGGCCCGAATCACCCGACTGCTGCAACCATTGCTCGACGAACTGCAGCGGCAGCGACGACCACTGACCGCGGAGCTTCTTGATCTGCTGCTGGCGAGCTGTGAACTGATGGCGGTCCTGATCGTATCTGAGCCAGGCTCTGAAGCCGGGCCCCATGCGCAGGCGGTAGCAGAACTCTCTGGTCGATTGCAGGCTGCCCTGACCGATCTGGCGTCGCTCCCCCCCTCGGCTGCTGAACCGATAACCACAGCACCGGACAACCCATTCAACGATCAGGAAACCTTTCCGGTATCAGAAGCTCCCGATGAACAATCTGGCGGGCAAACCGCCGCCGATCCGGTGCCTGCAGTCGCTGCCCCCTTCGCCCCGGATACTTCGCTACCGGATCCGTTCGCCCCAGATCCATCTGATCCCGATCCTTTCGCGCCGGACTCTTCAGCACCAGGCCCGTTCTCTGCCGCCCCTTCGGAGCCCGATCCATTTACCCCGGACTCTTCAGCACCAGACCCGTTTTCAGCCGATCCTTCGGAGCCCGATCCATTTACCCCGGACGCTTCAGCATCGGATCCATTCGTGACCGATCCTTTTGCTACGGATCCTTCTGATCCCGATCCTTTTTCCCCGGACTGTTCAACATCAGATCCATTCGTGACCGATCCTTTCGCCTCAGCCCCTGCCCAGAGCGCTGATTCGGTCACGGTGCCCGTTACGGACAGGCCGCCCGCTCCCCCCGGCCTCGATATGTCTCAATTCTCGATGGTGTTCTTTGAAGAGAGTTTTGAAGGGATCGAGGCCATGGAGGCCGGCCTGCTGGCTCTGGAAGGTGGTGACGGGGAGGCCCTGAGCGACGTATTCCGGGCTGCGCACTCCATCAAGGGAGGGGCCGGTATGTTCGGATACAGCGCCATAGTCGATTTCAGCCACCTGGTGGAGACGTTACTGGGTGAGCTTCGCAGCGGTCTCCGCCCCATCTCAGGGGAGCTGATCCGTCTGCTGCTGAGCGCTACCGATGCCGTCAGGACGTTGCTGCTGAATGCTCAGCAGGATGAGTTGCAGATCCCGGAACCGGTGCAGCAACTCAGTGATCAGCTACAGGCACAACTGACACCGGTAACAGCGGTGGAATCCGCAGCGATGCCCTCCGCCTCGATCGCCACTCCTGCGACAGGCAATCAGCCTGCGGAAGCGGGTTCTGGCTGGCGAATAGAATTTCTGCCTTTTCCTCAGCTGCTGCGTAATGGTAACGAGCCTCTGCATCTGTTTTCCGCGCTGGCTGAACTGGGTCAGCTCAGCATCAGCTGTAACAGCGGGGATCTGCCCCCTTTGTCCGAACTCAACCCGACCGATTGCCACCTGAGCTGGGAGCTGGAGCTACAGGGTGCGATTCCCCGCAACAGCGTTGAGGAAGTCTTCGACTGGACCGAAGGTGACTGCAAACTGCATATCAGTCCATTGCAGACACCGGAGAGGTCCTCTCCGACCCGAGGCACAGGCACCGGCAGTAACCACGACACTTCATTCAGGGAGCGTCGCGACGGCGACAGACGCAGGGTTTCCGATCGCCGGGCCGGTGCTGAAGCCACCTCCATCCGGGTCAGTACCGACAAGGTCGACACCCTGATCAACCGTGTTGGCGAGCTGGTGATAACCCGCTCGATGCTCAGTCAGATTGATCCCGATAAGCCACTCAGCCACGATCAGCTGGAGCTGCTGCGGGAGGGACTGGCCAGACTGGAGCGAAACTCCCGCGAGCTGCAGGAAGATGTGATGCGCATCCGTATGCTGCCCATCAGCTTCGTATTCAACCGCTTTCCCCGCCTGGTGCACGATCTGCAGGCCACTCTGGGTAAGCAGATTGAGCTGGAAATTCGCGGCGAAAACACCGAACTGGATAAGACCCTGATGGAGAGAATCAGCGATCCGCTGGTTCACCTGGTTCGTAATGCTATCGATCACGGCATCGAGACACCGGATCAGCGTCAGGCAGCAGGCAAGGCCGCTAGCGGCCGGCTGATTCTTGAGGCTCGTCACCAGGAAGGAAATATCATCATCGAAATCAGCGACGATGGCCGTGGACTGGACGCTGACAGGATTGTCGCAAGAGCACGGCAACAGGGGCTGGTCGCCGACAACGAGCAACTGCGACAACAACAGATCTTCGACCTGATCATGCAACCGGGATTTTCCACCGCCGAAACGGTCAGCGAACTCTCGGGGCGTGGCGTCGGCATGGATGTGGTTCGTCGCAATATTAACGAGCTGGGCGGAAATATTGAAATCAGCTCCGAACCCGGTCAGGGTACCCGCTTTCGAATCCGGTTGCCGCTGACCCTGGCCATACTTGATGGCCAGCAGATCAGACTCGGTGATCAGGTCTGCATTATTCCGCTGGTCAGTATCGTCGAGTCGCTGCAGCTGTCCGATGAAGAGATCCGTGCCGTCGCCGGCAGGGACCGGCTCTGCAGTTTCCGCGACGAATATATTCCGCTGATCAGCCTGCGTCGGCTGATGGGCCATCCACCGGCGCCGGATCGGGAGGGACTGGTTGTTATTGTCGAGGCCAACAGCCAGCGTTACGGTCTGCTGGTGGATGCTCTTCTGAATCAGCAACAGGTGGTCATAAAGAGTCTGGAGGAAAATTACCGGAAAGTGGAAGGCATCGCAGGCGCGACGATTCTCGGTAATGGCCGGGTTGGCCTGATTCTGGACATCGGCGGCATTCTGCAGCTGCACCGGCGACTGCGAAATATGCAGGACCCGGTATCAGTCAGCAATACCATACAGCTCAGAACGGAATAAACTATGGACGTCAGCAAGCACGCAGACCAGACCCCGCCGGATCCCGGTCAGTCCGTCGGAGACCAGTACCTGACATTTCTCCTCGAAGGAGAGGAGTACGGTATTGATATTCTCAAGGTTCACGAGATCCGGGGCTGGACTGCTGCCACGCCAATCCCCAACGCCCCGCCCTGGATGAAAGGTGTGATTAACCTGCGGGGGCTGATTGTTCCGATCATCGATCTGCGTCAGCGCTTCGGGCTGGAACCGCTGGAGTACGGACCGATGACGGTGGTCATCGTCCTCAATATCCGAAGTCACCGCGGCGAGCAGATTATGGGCATCATCGTCGACGGGGTATCAGACACCTGCAATATTGACGATCAGGGCCTGCGCCCGGCACCGGATATGGGCGGGGTTATCAGTACCGATTACATTCATGGACTGGCCACCGTAGAGCAGAAACTGGTCATTATCCTCGATATCGACCACCTGCTCAGTACCGACGAGATGACGGTCGTCGCAGAAGCGGCAGGACAACAGAGCGAATACAGGCCGGCTACCGGGAAACATCAGGTATCCGCTGAAGGAGACAGGGAATGAAGACTAATTTGCCGGTGACGGATCATGAAATTGTTGTCGAGGCAGGTCAGGAGATCGTATCCAGAACTGACCTCAAAGGACAGATCACCTATGTTAATCAGGACTTTATTAACATCAGCGGCTTCAACCGTGAAGAGTTGCTGGGTGCCAGCCATAATGTCGTCCGTCACCCGGACATGCCCCCCTCTGTCTTCAGCGATCTGTGGCGGCACCTTAAAGCCGGTGAGCCCTGGAGCGGTGTCGTTAAGAACCGTTGTAAGAATGGTGATTACTACTGGGTTCGCGCCAATGTCACCCCGGTACGCGACCAGGGCCGGATCTGCGGCTACATGTCCGTCAGGGTCAGGGCCGGGGCGGCCGAAACAGAATCCGCTGCCCGACTCTACCGGGCTATCAACGAAGGTAAAGCAGCGTTCAGTGACAGTCGCTCGAAAAGCAGCTGGAACCTGTTCTCCCGAATGAGGCTCTGGCCAAAACTTTCCGCGGCTCTGGCTATCCTGATGGTGCCGCTGCTGGCTCTGCTGGTACTACTGATCGGTGCCCAGAACGAAGTGATTGATCACAGCCGCACGGAAGTTCGTGGTATTGAATACAACGCCCCTCTTCGGGAGCTGCAACAACACCTCGCCGAACATCGGGGCAGAATGAACGCCTACCTCAGGGGCAATAAGCCACTGGCGGAAAAACTGACCGGCCTTCGTCTGCAGATTGAAACCGATATCGCCGCAGTAGACGCCGTGAATGCTCGCTATGGATCCCGGTTCGGACTGAGCAGGAGCTGGCAGGCGGTAAGGAACGAATGGGCGACACTGCACAAGGATCTCCCCGAGCTGACCGCCGAGCAGAGTTTTGCTCGCCATAATCAGCTGATCACCGAGATTGTCTCCTTTTTCTCCCGGGTTGCCGAAAGCGCTTTTATGACGGTTGACCCCGATCCGGACAGCAGCATACTGGTCAGCCTGACCAGTGAAAAGATCATGCCGCTGGTCGATGAACTGGGGATTCTGCGCGGTATTGCTGCCGGTCTGACTCCGGATAACGGACTGCCGACAAGTATCCGGGACCAGCTGCTGATCCATCACGCCAGAGCGGCACGCCAGCTCTATGAGATAGAGGCCAGCTTCCGTTCACTGTACAAGATCAATCCCGAGCTGAAGACAGCGCTCGGAGCTGACACGGACCGATTCTTTCGCAGCGTCGCCAGTTTCCTGAAGCAGACCCGTGAACAACTGCTGAGCGGCGGCCCGATCCGCGTCAGTACCGACGGTTACTTTGATCAGGCAACCGACGCCATCAACGAAGCCCTGATCAGCTACGACCGCTCGCTGGTGGAGCTGACCCGGCTGCTCAACCAGCGCATCGACGACTACCGGTTGCAGCAGTATCTGGAACTGGGCGCGGTCGGGCTGATCATCGCCCTGGCGCTGCTGCTTTATTACCTGATTGTCCGGGGTATCATCCTGCCGTTGAAAAATGCCATTCGGATATTCGGAGAGATCGCCGAAGGCAACTTCAGCAGCTCCATCGATACCAGTCAGAAAGATGAGATCGGCGACGTCTTGCGGGCTCTGACCAGTATGCAGATCCGACTGGGTTACGATCTCAGCGAAACCCGGGGCCGGGCTCAGGAATCGTTAAGGGTCAAAGTGGCACTGGATAACGTCTCCGGCAATGTAATGGTGGCCGATCCTGAGGGCCGGATCATCTATATGAACGACGCTGTAATCGGAATGCTGAAGAGGGCCGAAGAGGATATTCGTCAGCAACTGCCCGATTTCGATGTCGACACCCTGAAAGGCAGCAACTTCGACCTTTTTCACCACAACCCCGAACACCAGCAGAGCATGGTCCGGGCGCTGAAGGAGACTTACCAGGCCCGGATCAGTATCGGCAGGCGCAGCTTCTCGCTGACCGCCAACCCGGTGATCGACGAGAACCAGCAACGGCTTGGTACGGTCGTCGAGTGGCTGGATATTACTGAACGGCTGAACGCCGAGCAGCAGATCGAAACCCTGATCAGCCAGGCCGCCGCCGGCGACCTGGACAGGCGACTCGACAACAGCGCTTATCAGGGATTTATGTTCAGTATCGCCGAAGGTATCAACCAGCTGCTGGATGCCGTCGTGGAGCCGATTAAGGAGATTCACCAGGTGTTATCTCAGGTCGCGGCCGGCAATCTGGAGCAATCCACCGATGGCAACTACCGGGGGGAGTTCGCACGTCTCAGCGAGTCACTGAACAGCACCATAGAACAACTGCGCAGTACCGTCGGCACCATTCGCCAGAGCGGCACCCGCATCGCCCGGGGCTCCTCGGAGATCGCCCAGGGTAACGCCACCCTCAGTCAGCGCACCGAAGAGCAGGCCGCCAGCCTGGAAGAAACCGCCTCCAGCATGGAGCAGATGACAAGTACCGTTCGCCAGAACGCCGACAATGCCAGTCGCGCCAGTCAGCTGGCCATTGATGCCCGTGGCCGGGCAGAACGGGGTGGTGAGGTTGCCGGCTACGCAGTTGAGGCGATGAATACCATCAGCCAGAGCAGTCATCGGATAACCGAGATCACCGGCGTTATCGATGAGATCGCATTTCAGACCAACCTGCTGGCCCTCAACGCCGCCGTCGAAGCCGCTCGCGCTGGCGAACAGGGTCGCGGCTTTGCCGTAGTGGCCGGCGAAGTACGTAACCTCGCCCAGCGCAGCGCCAGCGCCGCCCGGGATATCAAAGAACTGATCGCTGACAGCACCGGCAAGGTGGATGAAGGAGCGCGACTGGTGCGTGAGTCCGGCAAAGCACTGGAAGAGATCGTATTGTCGGCCAAGCAGGTCAGCGACATCATCGCTGAAATTGCCGCCGCCAGCCTCGAACAGGCCAGCGGTATCGAACAGGTCAACAAAGCCATTGCGCAGATGGATGAGGTCACTCAGCATAACGCCGCGCTGGTGGAGCAGACCGCCGCCGCCAGTGATTCCATGAACCAGCAGGCTCAGCAGATGATGGCGCTGATGGAGTTCTTTATACTCGAGACCAGGTCCGCTGCGGCTCCACTGGTCACCGAAACGGAAGTCTTGACAGTGCCCGCGTCTGCCGATGCCAGCGTCCGCAAAACCCCACCGTCCCGGGGCTCGGCGGCGGGGCAGCAGTACCAGGATGATGAGGCGGAATGGGAAGAGTTTTAGGGGCAGCCGATCGCCAACCGCTTTCACAGTTAAAGGTGAGCATGTGCCGGGTACAACACCCCTGACAACGACTGAGCCGTCGCCGGACGGATATCGGGAATTCACCTTCACCGACAGGGACTTCGATCGAATCCGGGAGCGGCTGGCCGGCTATGCCGGTATTGCCCTCAGCGACGTCAAACAGGACATGGTTTATAACCGGCTGGTACGCCGACTGCGTCAGCAGCAGCTTCACAGTGTCGACCAGTACCTGCTGTTGCTGGACGATCCGATCCGGGGCCCGGAAGAGTTCGGCCATTTTATTAACTCCATGACCACCAACCACACCGCCTTTTTCCGCGAGCCCCATCATTTCGACTACCTGAAGCAATCGCTACTGCCGTCTATGACTGACAATCGTCGGGAACCCCTGAGAATCTGGTCAGCAGGCTGCTCGGTCGGTGAAGAGCCCTACTCCATCGCCATCACCCTCGACCAGCAGATGGATCGCGGGCAATCTGCCCGTATTCTGGCCACCGATATCGATACTCAGGTGCTGGATATCGCTCGCGATGGCATCTACCAGAGCGAGCGCATCAGCAAACTGGCCCCGGAGCTGAGAAAACAGGCCTTTCTTCGTGGCAAGGGCCGACAGCAGGGCATGGTCCGAGTCAAAGCGCGAATCCGGTCGATGGTGACTTTCCGGAAGCTCAATCTCAATGGCCCCTGGCCGATGACCCGACCCTTCGATGTCATTTTCTGCCGCAACGTGATGATCTACTTCGACAGAGCAACCCAACAACAACTGCAGACCCGACTGGCCGGGATGCTGAACCCCGGCGGCTGGCTGTTTATCGGCCATTCGGAATCTCTGCACAGCGTCGATGATCAGTTCATCGCCGTTGGCCAGACGGTCTATCAGAAGAGGCTCTGAGGTGAACAGATCCGCCCATACCGTTCTGCCCCCCTGCCTGCCCGGATTCAGCCATATCCGACGCTTTGCCGGCACAGACAATCAGCCGATTACGGCCAGAATACAGCCCGGAGAGTTTTACGTGACCCGCGAAGGCGAGCTGATCAGCACGCTTCTGGGATCCTGTATCTCCGTCTGTATTCGGGATCCGGCGCTGGGGCTGGGAGGGATGAACCATTTTCTGCTGCCGCAATTGCCGGATACCGGGGCAACTTCCACCACAACCGGACTTCGCTATGGCCGATTTGCCATGGTTCGGCTTGTCAGTGAAATTCTCAGATATGGTGGACAACGCCAGCGACTGGAGGCCAAACTAGCAGGGGGCGGAAGAATCATCAGCGGCATGAGTGATATAGGCCGGCTGAATGCAGCTTTTGCCCGCGACTGGCTGGCTTCAGAAGGCATTCCCACGCTGGCAGAAGATACGGGTGGGGACAGGCCACGGAAAGTACTGTATGACCCGATAACCGGCGCCATGAAAGTGAAGAAACTTCATCGCCCGCAGGACTGCTCAATTGCCAGACGCGAACAGAGGTACCACCTGGACTTACACAGACAGCCACCGGAAGGCGATGTAAAGCTGTTCAAGGACACCTGAGGTAAATTGCAGATGCGCTCTGTACGAGTTCTGATTGTCGATGATTCCGCCCTGATACGTCAGTTACTGACGACCATTCTCAATGAAGATCCCGCCATCGAAGTGGTGGGGACCGCCTGCGATCCTTACCAGGCGCGGGAGAGGATCAAACAGCTGCATCCCGACGTGCTGACACTTGACGTTGAGATGCCGCGAATGGACGGAATCACCTTCCTGCGAAACCTGATGCGTCTGCGACCGATGCCGGTGGTGATGATCTCATCGCTCACCACTGAGGGCGCCGATGTCACCCTGGAAGCCCTGGAACTGGGCGCCGTCGATTTCATCCCCAAACCCCGGACCGGCATCGCCCGGGACATGGCGATGCTCAGCGAGCAGATCACCCGCAAAGTCAGAGCAGCGGCCCGCGCGCGGGTGAAACCACTGGCCATGGTGGCACAGCAACCGGGAGTATTTCCGCGCAACAACCATCAGTCCCTGAAAACGGGACAACAGATGGCTGCAGAGACGCTCAGCACGGTGGTGGTTATCGGCGCCTCCACCGGTGGGACAGAAGCGATCAAATATATTCTTGAACGGCTTCCGGCAGACTCACCGGCGGTGATGATCACCCAGCATATTCCGGCGACCTTCAGCAGCTCCTTCGCCCGGCGTATGGATTCAAATTCAGCGCTCCGGGTCTGTGAGGCGGAAGAGGGTCAGCCGATCCTGCCGGGTCATGCCTACATCGCCCCCGGCGATCAGCACCTGCTGGCGGAACGGGTCGGTAATCGCTATGTCTGCCGTCTCAGCACAGAAGCACCGGTTAACCGCCACCGTCCTGCAGTCGATCTGCTGTTTAAGTCCGTTGCCCGTTGTACGGGACTTAAACGGCTGGGGATCCTGCTGACAGGTATGGGGACCGATGGTGCTTTCGGTCTGCAGGAGCTCAGGAACAGCGGCGCCCGGACTTTCGCCCAGGACGAGGCCAGCAGCGTGGTCTGGGGGATGCCCGGCGAAGCGGCCCGCATCGGCGCCGCCGACCAGATTCTGGCGCTGGAGAAGATCCCGGCGGCAATCGACGAGTTCTGCAATCGAGCACTGCTCAGAAACAGCTCCTGAATTCTGCCAGCCTCGCTGGTCACTGCTGTCGGATCAACAGCCCTGCGTAGCCGTCAGATGATCCGCTGTTCCTTCAATATCGACTTTTATCTGATTGATTTCCGGTGATCTGAGTCAGTAAGCTGAGCTCACCACCCGCCGGTATCCGAAGGTGAATTCCCTCACCCTACTCTGCTGCCGTTGCCCGGGCTGGACTAAGATAAAGAGGTATGCGCTGATGTCGGCGTTTCCTGAGGCAATTATCCGTTGTTTCCGTAGCTGGTAAGACAACGAAGGAAGCAGTTTGCTGAAAACAATAACCAAAGGCTTTCTGAGTTCCCCGCTCGCCCGAAAAACATTGCTGCAGATGAGTATCCGCCTCTCTCTGGTAATCACCATCGCAGCGCTGGTCAGCTACGTCCATATATTCGCGATCCTTAACGACCAGGTCCGGGACAGCTTAAAAAAGTACATCTCTGAACGCGGCGACAAAGAGAGCGCCATATTTCTCAACGCCGAAAGGAATCACCGCCAGTTCAGACAGGAATTTCTGAAACAGTGGCCGGACCGTAAGCAGCAGCAGGTCCCGGACAGGTTCTCCCGGCTGTTTGTTGAACAGAACGATGGCGGCAGGCGTATCCACCGCGATGCTTTCAACGGAATTCCCCGACCCGACGGCACCCTGAGCCGGCATATCACCGGGTTTATCGGCAGCGATGCTCCCCAGTCCTCTGAATTCTATAACAAGCTGTTGCTGACTTATGAGCTGTTAGACCGCTATGGCGATGCCTGGACCATGGATTACGCCAACCTCTACGTATCCATGCCCGACAACGTGAATCTGGTTTACTGGCCGGGAGTCCCCTGGGGAGATCAGGCGGAATCCGATCTCGATGTTAATACCGAAGAATGGGTGTACGTCGCCAATCCCACCAACAATCCTGACCGACTCTCCGCCTGGACGGGCCTCTACTACGATCAGACCGCCGACGAGTGGATGGTTTCACTGGCAACACCGGTGGACAGGGGTGGCGAGCACCTGATTAATGTCGGCCACGATATTCTGCTGAACACCCTGTTTGAACGTGTCTTCAACGACAGGCTGGCAGGTACCTACAACTTTATCTTCCGGGAAGACGGCAGAATCATTGCCCACCCCGATCTGGTCGAGCAACTGAGATCCCACCGGGGAATTCTGCACGCTGAAGATACCGATAATCCGGGCATCATGAGTATGGTCAACCTGATTACTTCGCAGCAGGCCAGTCAGCAGGAGAACAACTTCATCCTCGAGGATCAGTATATGGATGCCCTGCTGGCAGTCACAAAAATCGCGGGGCCAGACTGGTATTTCGTCACTTTCTATCCCAACACCCTGCTGGCATCCACCGCCCGGGAGACTGCCTATATCGTCTCGATGGTCGGCATTGTTTCACTGATCACCGAACTGATCATTCTGTTCTTCGTGCTGAAAGGGCAGGTGCTGAAACCGATCAGCCTGTTCCGTCGTTTTTCCGGGGACATGGGCAAGGGCGAGTTCAGATCGATAGATACTCTCAGAAACAGCAGCGCTTACCGGCGCCGGGATGAAGTGGGCGAACTGGCCGGAACGATGGTCGATATGGCGACAACGATCAGAGAGCATGAGTTGCACCTGGTCGAACAGGTGGCCGATAAAACCCGGGAACTCAGTAAGACCAACGAGATCCTGACCAAAGAGTCCAGATCGCGCAAGGAGATGCTGGCCCTGCTGCAGGCGATTGCCAGAGACGTATCGGGGCTGCAGGGAAAGAACTATTTCAGCACCCTGGGTGAATTTCTGGCCGAATCCCTGGATGCCGACTTTGTTATTATCTGCCGTCTTTCCGAGGATCGGCAGACACTGCATACCCTGACGGCCTATCTTCAGAAGAAACAGATAGAGAACCTTTCCTACCCGGTCGCGAAAACCCCCTGTGAAGTGGTGATCAGAGAAGGTCCACAGCTGTACAACGGTGACGTTCAGGAACTGTTTCCCGAGGATCAGGAGCTGGTAGACCTCGACCTGCACGCTTATATCGGTACCCCGATGTACGACAGCAACGGCAAGGCGATTGGTCACCTGGCGGTCCTGAAAAGGGAGCTGTTTAAGGAAAGCGGTAAAGCCCGTCTGATTATGGATTCGGTATCCAGCCGGGCCGCCAGCGAACTGATTCGTCATGTCAATGAAGAGATCATCACCCGCCAGGCCAGCACCGATGCGCTGACCGGCCTCGCCAACCGGACACTGTTTCTCGATCGCCTGACTCAGGCCGTTCACCGGGCAGACCGGCATCAGGGTCAGCTGGCAATCATTTTTGTCGATTTCGATCATTTCAAGCTGATCAATGATCAGCTGGGGCACGCGGAAGGAGACAAACTGCTGAGAATATTCTCCCATCGCCTGAGCCAGTGTGTGCGTAAGGAGGATACCGTGGCCCGCTTCGGCGGAGATGAGTTCATTATTCTGCTGAACAGTATCGATGGTATTAACGGGCCAGACAGCGTTACCCGCAAAATTCAGCAATCAATCGCCGAAGAGGTCAGTCTGGCGGGCACCTCCCTGACTCTTTCCTGCAGCATGGGGGTCGCCGTTTATCCGGACGACGGTGAAAATATTGACGTCCTGATTAATCACGCGGATACCGCCATGTATCGCGCCAAGGAGCTGGGCCGAAATAATGTTCAGTTCTTCACCCCCGCCATGAACGAGCAGTCAGAGTTGCGCCGGGAGACCGAACATGACCTTCGCCAGGCAATCAGCCGACAGGAGTTTGAGGTTTATTATCAGCCGACAATCTGTCTCCGGGACAGGCAGGTAAAAAAGATGGAAGCGCTGGTGCGCTGGAATCATTCTGACAAGGGACTGATCGGTCCCGATACCTTTATCCCGGTTGCCGAGCAGACCGGCCAGATTGTCGCCATCGGTGACTTCGTACTTCAGCAGGCCTGTCGGGACTTTCCTGTTCTCAGAGAACACTATCCGGCGCTGCGGTCTGTCGCCGTCAACTGCTCCGCCAGACAGTTTCAGGATCCGGATTTCGCCGACAAGGTCGCTGAAACGCTCAGCAGCCATGCCCTGGCCAGTGACAGTATCGAGATCGAAATCACCGAAAGTCTGTTTATCGACCGGGAGGACCACACGGCCTGGAAGACCCTGCAGAAACTTCACAGCCGGGGTTTCAGCATTACCCTGGACGATTTCGGTACCGGCTACTCATCGCTGGCCTACCTGAAGCAGCTACCCATCGACACCCTGAAGATCGACCGCAGCTTTATCGCCGATATAAAAACCGATCAGGAAAGTCTGACCCTGGTCCTCAGCATCATCGAGCTTGCCCATAATTTCAGTCTGAAAGTGGTGGCCGAAGGGGTGGAGACTCTGGAGCACAGCACCATGCTGAAAGAGAACAACTGTGATTATGCTCAGGGCTATCATTACTGCCGACCCCAGCCGCTTAAGGTTCTGACCCGGGCTTCGGCCGTGAATGTCTGATGCCACTGGCGACAGGTTTCTGAAACCCTGTGACCGGGCGCTCCCTGAATAAGGAAAAAAGTGACAGGAGCATCGTCTGCAGAACGGTCCACCCTGCGAACGCAGGGCAACGGCAGACCAACAGCAGAAAATTCGGCCAGGTGAACAGCCAGCTCTTGCAAAATCCCCGGCCGGCCACCAGGATGCATGGTTCAGCCGACGGCCTTAAAAACAGCCCCGGCATCTGTCCGACAACTGACCGCAGAGACTCCCCGTTTATGGCCTCCGAACCGCTGAAAGCCCGCACCATCCGACTGACCTGCAGCCTGGCACTCAGTACCATCGCCCTCATTGGTGTCGAGAGCTACGCCCATCAGGGTGCCAGCGGTGTCGTTAAGGAGCGCATGGAAAGCATGAAGACGATGAAGGAACAGATGAAGCTGCTGGGCGATATGGCCAAGGGTAAAGCGCCATTTGATCAGCAGAAGATTGCCTCAGGAGCGGGTAAGATCGCCGAGCTGGCCACCACCCTGACCCATCGTTTCCCGGAAGGCAGTATGGATATGCCCACTGAGGCACTGCCCGCCATCTGGCAGAAATGGGATCAATTTGAAGATCTGGCCAACAGACTCGACCTCGAAGCCACGAAACTCGGCGCCCTGGCCAGCCAGGACAGTCCGAAGCCTGCCCGCCTGCAGATCGTTAAGCTGGGCAGAGTCTGTACCAGTTGCCACAAAGACTTCCGTAAGAAGAAGGACAACAACTAAGCCAGAACCGTTTTCCCCGGGGATAGCCGGTACCAGACGCGCCGGCTTCGCTTCTGCCGTCTCGTTGCAACAAACGGCCTTAGCACACGCGAAAAATCAGACCACCGACCCGATTTTTCCGGGGAAATTCTGTTCTTCGCAAAATTCACATATGCCAGTTAAAAAGCCAGTTTTTCCGGAAATTGACGAGCATTAAGCGACTGCTCATGATCTATCTCAACCTTCCGAACAAACCCGACATAAACACTTGTTTATTACTGGAATCTGTCCTCCCGGCTGCTGTATTCTATGGCCGTGCAGGTCCTGCAGATCACCTGAATCCGGCCCTCTGCTGTATTGTCGTCCTGCCCCTTACAGACTGCTATCAGGAAGAGAATTGCAGCCGCAATAACACCAGATATGAACTTTACCCCGGGAAAATCTATTGGCAGTGTGATTCAGCGTCATGTCGTCACCTGTGCGCCTGAGCTGAATCTTAAAGAAGCCTCGCAGCTGATGCAGTCACACAGCTGCAGCTCCATCGTGGTGGTGGAACAGGAACAGCCGGTCGGCATCTGGACAGAGAGCGATGCGCTGCTGGTCAACTACGCCGATCCCGCTGTACTCAACACTCCGATCAGGGAATTGATGAATTCACCGGTCCGGGCCATCAGCAAGAACCTGAACCTGGATGAGGCCGCGCACCAGTTTAAGCAGCACGGCATTCGCCACCTGGTGGTGCTGGAAGCGGACGAAAGTCTGCATGGAATCCTCTCCCAGAGCGATGTGGTTCGCCACCAGGACGCTGAATACTTCCTTCATATGAATGAAGTGGAGAGTATTCTGCCCACCGCTAAACCATTGCGAATTGCCCATACTTCGAGTCTCCCCCAGGCGGTGGAGGAGATGCGCGATAATCACTCCGAATGCATCGTCGTGACCCGTCGGGATCAGCCGGTGGGGCTGTTGACTGAACGGGATCTGGTACGACTGATTGCCGCCGGCAGAATGCAGAGTACTCTGACCGAGGTCATGAGCGCACCGCTGATCTGCGTCCCCCGCCACATGACCCTGCTGTCGGCCCGGGCAATGATGAACCGCCGCTACATTCGCCATCTCGGTGTCACCGATGATGACGGCGAGCTGATCGGCCTGGTCTCTTTCTCCGATATCCTCTCCAACATCGAAAACGCCTACGTCAATCGCCTCAAGCACGCTCTGGCCAGCCGTGTGGCGGACCTGGAACGTACCGAGCAGAACCTCAGCATGGCCCACGCCCTGATCGACGCCTCCATGGACGGCATTATGGTCACCGATGAAAAAGGCACCATACAGTCGGTCAATCCAGCCTTTTCGGTGCTGACCGGTTACTCCGAACGGGAAGCCCTGGGCCAGAACGCCAGTCTGATCAGTTCCGGAAAACAGGGCCCGCAGTTTTATCAGCAGATGTGGCAGCAATTGCGCCGGTATGGCAACTGGCAGGGGGAGATCTGGAATCGGCGGAAAAGCGGCGAGATCTTCCCGGAATGGCTGACCATCACCGCCATCAAGGATCAGCAGCACAAGCGAACGCTCTATGCCGGCATTTTCAGCGACATTACCGAGCGTAAAAAATCGGAACAGATTATCGAGAATCTGGCCTACTACGATCCGCTGACCCGGCTGCCCAACCGCCAGCTGCTGTTCGACCGGCTCGAGGTGGCGCTGGCCACCGCCCACCGGGATAAACACGGAGTGGCAGTAATCTTCATCGATCTCGATCACTTCAAGCGCATCAACGACACCCTCGGCCATACCGCCGGCGATCAGGTGCTCTGTGAGGTAGCCCGGCGGCTGCAGGCCTGCATGCGCGAAGGTGACACCGTCGCCCGCATCGGCGGCGACGAGATCATTCTGCTACTGACCGAGCTGGAAAATACCGATATCGTCTATCGCATCGTCCAGCGTATCTTCGAGGTGCTGGAACAGAGCGTCACCCTGGACGATCAGGAACTCCATATCACCGCCAGCATGGGCTGCAGCATCTACCCGGAAGACGGTGACAATCGCGATGCGCTGCTGAAAAACGCCGATACCGCCATGTATCGGGCCAAGCAGTCCGGCCGCAACGGCTTTCAGCTCTATTCAGCGGAAATGAACGAAAAGTCGATGATCCGCCTGAGCATGGAAAATCGTCTCCATAAGGCACTGGCCAACAACGAACTGTTTCTGCTCTACCAGCCCAAGCTGTCACTGCGGGATAACCGGATAATGGGTGTTGAAGCGCTGCTGCGCTGGCAGGACAGCGAACTGGGACTGGTGCCGCCGGATGAATTTATCCCGCTGGCCGAAGAGCTGGGGCTGATCGGCGATATCGGCGCCTGGGTGCTGGAGCAGGCCTGCCAGCAATGTCACAGCTGGATTCGCCAGGGTTATCCACCACTGCAGGTTTCCGTGAACGTCTCGCCACGGCAATTTAAACGCCGGCAACTGATCGGTGACGTGGAGCAGGCGCTGGCGCTGTCGGAGCTTGAACCCCAGTTCCTGGACCTGGAGATCACCGAGAGCTGCCTGATCGAAGAGCCGGACGCGGTGGCCCAGAGCCTCCGCACCCTGCGTGAGAAGGGTGTCAGCATCTCCATGGACGATTTCGGCACCGGCTACTCCAGTCTCAGCCTGCTGAAACGTATACCGCTGGATCATCTGAAGATCGATCGCAGCTTTATGGACGGCATTCCCGATAACTTCAACGACGTGGAACTGGTCTCCACCATTATCCTGATGGCCCACAACCTGGGTCTTAAGGTGGTGGCCGAAGGAGTGGAAACCGTCGATCAGCGCGGCTATCTGGCGAAACTCGGCTGTGACCAGGTGCAGGGGTACTACTACAGCCGTCCCCTCGATGTCGAAGCCATGACCGAGATGCTGGCGGGCAGCCACTGAGCTTTTGTGTCCGGGGCCACAGACACCTTGCATGTGAACAGGCCTTGAGTAAACTTCCAGCAACGGAGGTACCACACTTGGCCAATAAAGCTGCAATACTTCAGTCCGATATGACCGTCGAGCAGAAAGCACTCGCCCTGTTGCTTTGTGTCGCCCAGGAAAAGAAAGCCGAGATTACCCGGCTGATCCGGGACACCGGCCTCTCTATCCTTCAGCTGAACCTGTTGCACGCCCTGGATAAGGGACCTGAAGGGGGGCTGACCGTTAATCAGCTGAAAGGACTGATGGCCGATGAGAGTCCCAATGTCTCCCGCGCGCTCAACAAGCTGGTTGACTCCGGTTACGTCACCAAACACCGCAGCGAAAACGATCAGCGAATCGTCCATATTCGCATTACTCCATCCGGAGCCCGAGCCCATCTCGATGCCGACTCCCGGCTGCTCACCCTGCCGTCACCACTGACAGAACAGGACAGCGAACAGCTGTTCCGACTACTGCAAAAACTCTAGCGTTCGCTCTAAAGGCACCCAAACCCCGTAATCTTCCAAACATATATTCCATGGAAAATATTTCCATGATAGTCTTTTTGACCTCAATCGAATGACTATTACCAGACAGACCGGAACATCCCGATGATCACACTGCACCACCTGGAAAACTCCCGATCCATCCGCATCCTCTGGTTGTTGGAAGAACTGGGGATCCCATACGACCTTAAACACTACCGACGCGAGCCGGGCACCAGCTTTGCGGAAGAGGAGTTCAAACAACTCCACCCTCTGGGGAAGGCACCGCTGATCTCGGACGGTGAACGGATGATTGCCGAGTCCGGAGCGATTATCGAATACCTGCTGGACCGCCACGGAGACAGTCGTCTTCGTCCCTCTGCCGGCAGCCGGGAACGTGAGCGCTACAATTACTGGATGCATGCAGCCGAGGGCAGCATCATGAACGTCAACACCCTGGCGCTGGTGATGAACCGCATGGATGAACGCGCCCCCTGGCCCCTGCGGCCACTGATCCGGTTGGTGACGAATAAAGTACGCGACAGCTATATCGGCCCCACCATGGAAAAATTGTTTGCCAGTATGGAACGGGAGCTGGCAACATCCAGATGGTTTGCCGGAGATCAGTTCAGTGCAGCGGATATCCAGATGGGCTACGTGATGTCGGCCCTGGAAATCCGTGGCGGCCTGAATACCAGCCACAGCCATAGCCGGCGCTGGATCGAACAGATGAAGGCGAGACCGGCTTACCGGTCGGCGATGGAGAAGAATGGTGAATTTACCCTGCTGAAGTCATGACTGCAGCCAGGATGAAATTCTGAATTGCCCGGCTGTGGAAACAGCCCCACCAATGGAAACGAACCTGAGGACCGCTTTATGAATCTGTTGATTGCTGGCCTGGCCCTGTTTTTCATACCGCACCTGGTCTCCGTGGTCAGCCCCCCATGGCGTGACCGAATGGTCCAGCGGATCGGTCTGCTGACCTGGAAGGGCCTCTATTCGGTGGTTTCTCTGGCCGGACTGCTCCTGATCGTCAAGGGTTACAGTGAAGCCAGAATGGCACCGGTTATTCTTTATACACCGCCGACGGGAATGCGCCACCTGGCGGCATTACTGATGCTGCCGGTGTTCCCGCTGCTGCTTGCCACCTACCTGCCCGGCCGGATTCAATCCCTCAGCAGACATCCGATGCTGGTGGCCACCAAACTCTGGGCTCTCGCCCACCTGCTTGCCAACGGTCGCGCCGAGGATCTGCTGCTGTTCGGCAGTTTCCTGATCTGGGCGGTGCTGGTGCGAATCTCCTATGCCCGCCGGGATACCCGGACTGTTCCCGGTGCACCGCCGACGGCATATAACGACCTGATTGCCATCGTCGGGGGGCTGGGCCTGTACGGCCTCTTTGCCCTGAAACTGCACGCGATCCTGATAGGGCTGCCCCCTTTCTGACAGCCGGGGATCATCACAGTCATTCAGGGAGGAGAAAGCAGCGATGAAGGCATTCACCATCGAGGCACCGGAGGAGCAACTGGAAGAGCTGCGTCAGCGACTGGCGCTGACCCGCTTTCCGGAAGCGGAAACGGTCTCCGGCTGGTGTCAGGGACTGCCGCTGGCCCGGGCCAGAGAGCTGCGGGACTACTGGTTGCACCAGTACGACTGGCGACAACGGGAAGCCTGGTTCAACCGCCACCCGCAATTTGTCACGACTATCGACGGACTGGAGATTCACTTTATCCACCGGCGCAGTCCTCACCCCGGGGCCCGTCCACTGATTCTCAGTCACGGCTGGCCGGGATCGGTGGTGGAATTCGACGCTGTAATTGACCGGCTGGCAGATCCGGTGGCGTACGGAGGCCATGCCGAAGACGCCTTTCATATCGTCTGCCCCTCGTTACCCGGCTTCGGCTTCTCCGCCAAACCGGCCCGCACCGGCTGGGGGGTCGAAAAGATCTCCGACGGCTGGAACCAGCTGATGAAACGGCTGGATTATGACCGTTACTTCGCCCAGGGTGGCGACTGGGGATCGGCCATTACCGCCATGCTTGGCCTCCACCACGCCGAAAACTGCGCCGGTATCCATCTCAACATGATCAGCGCCCGCCCTACCCCGGAAGCCCGTGAAGCGCCGGATGAACGGGATCGTGCGGCGCTGGCTGCCGCCAGCAACTACCAGCGGACGGGAAGCGGCTACGCCATCCAGCAGAGCACCCGCCCGCAGACCCTGGGCTACAGTCTGGTGGACTCCCCCATAGGACTGGCCGCCTGGATTATCGAGAAATTCCGCGAATGGAGCGACTGCGACGGTGATCCCGAAAACCTGTTTTCCCGCCAGCAACTGATCGATAACGTAATGTATTACTGGCTGCCCGCCACCGGCGCCTCGGCAGCCCGCCTCTACTGGGAAAGTTTCGGCAGCGCATTCTCCCGCGCCCTGAAGCAGCCGATCGGGGTGCCGGCCGGAGGGACGGTTTTTCCGCAGGAGATCATTCCGACACCACGCAGCTGGGCGGAGCAGCGCTTTACCCGCCTGGTATACTGGAGTGAACCGGACAAGGGCGGTCATTTTGCCGCTTTCGAACAGCCCGAGCTGTTTGTTGACGAACTGCGTGCCTGCTTCCGGCTAATGTCGCTCTGAAAGGCTTCCGACCCATCCTTATCCACCACCATTCCTGCCAGCAGTTGTTAACTCCGGACCTGACAGGCTGTCAGCCCTCCGGTCAATGCTGACCTCTCTTTACCTTTCTGTTAACCGCTCTTAACCCGGCATTAACCCCGCCTCGCGTATAACACGGTCAGAACCCTAATTCACAGGCCGAAGAGCATGAAGTCCCCCATTAAAACCGGTTTTCCGATCCTGATGGTACTGCTGCTGAGTGCCTGCTCCACCCTGCCGCCGGCCCAGAGCGATCGCAGCGATGTCCCCTTCGAGCTGCCTCAGCAGTGGCAGGGCAGCGGCGAGCAGCGCCCGCTCAGTGATCAGTTGCTGGCGCTGATCGATGATCCGGCCCTGACCCGCCGGGTGGAACAGGCGCTGGCCGGCAATCTCGATCTGCGCCAGACCGCCCTGCGACTGCAGGAACAGCGACTGCTGAGCCGCCAGACCCGGGCGGCGGAAAAGCCGCAACTGGATCTGGCGCTGGACAGTCAGCGGAACGAAACCGACAACTCTCCGACCAGCAACCACAGCCTGGCCCTCAATCTGAGCTGGGAACTGGATGTCTGGGGCCGGCTGGCAGATGCCAGCTCTGCCGCTGAAGCCGAGACGCGCGCTCAGCAGCGGGACTATCAGGCGGCCCGTAACTCGCTGGCGGCACGGATTATTCAGAGCTGGGTGGAACTGAGTCTGCGTCAGCAGATTATCGAGGCAGAGCAGGCCCGTATTCAGAGCCTCAGGAACACCGAGGCGGTGATCACCGAACGATATCGCGACGGTATCGGCAATGTTGCCGATCTGGATGCCGCCCGGGCCGCCACCGCCCGAGCCGAAGCCAGCCTGGCCGCCCGCAGCGAAAGCCGCCGGGCGGCCCTGCGCGCCCTTAACCTGCTGACCGGCGACAGCCCGCAACGTAATAATCCCCAGCCGCTCGCCATCCCGGCGGTGAGCAACCCGCCGACCAGCATCCCGGCGGAAGTAATAGCCGCCCGCCCCGATCTGCAGGCGGCCTACAGTCGTATTCTCGCCGCCGACAAACAGACGGCAGTGGCCTACAAGGCCTTGCTGCCGGGTTTCAGCCTCAGCGCCAGCCTCAGCCAGAGCCGCCCGGAGCTGGGTGACCTGCTCAGCGGCAGCACCGCCTGGAATCTGCTCGGTCGGCTGACCGCGCCGCTGTTCAATGCCGGTCGCCTGCAGGCTGGCGCCGATATCGCTGCCAGCCAGGCACAGCGAGCCTGGCTCAGTTACCAGCAGACGCTGCTGACGGCTCTGCTGGAAGTGGAGGACGCGCTCGGTCAGGAGGCGGCGCTGGCCCGACAGCAACGGGCCCTGAGCCGTGCACTCGGCCATGCCGACGCCAGTTTTGAACACTATCGCGCCCGCTATCGGGAGGGGCTGGTGGACATCCTCGATCTGCTGACCGCGGAACAGAGCGCCTTCGATGCCCGAACTGCCCTGCTGCAGGTCCGTCAGGATCGATTGAATAACCGCATCACCCTGGGGCTGGCCCTGGGAATGGGAGTCTGACCATGAACATTACTCTGAAAACCACCCTGATCGGCCTGTCCGCGCTTCTGAGCATTCCCGCTGCGGTGTTCTACACCCAGGCCGCCATCGACAACCAGCCGCTGCCGCAGCCGGAGCCCCGCCGGGTTTCGGCCCCACTGGTCACGGTCATTCCGACCCGGGCTGCCAGTTACCGGGCCAGTTTCAGTGTCCACGGCGAGGTCCGCTCCATCGAAGAGTTGCAACTGACCAGCCAGGTCAGCGGCCAGGTGATCTGGCGCAACCCGCTGCTGGCAGCCGGTGGCCGGGTTATCCGGGGTGACACCCTGATTCGCCTGGACGACACCGATTACCGGCTGGCCCTGGCTAACGCCCGCCGCGAACAGGCCGATGCCAGCCTCAACCTGCAACAGGAACAGCGTCAGCAGGCCCAGGCAAGACGGGACTGGCAACGGGCCGGGCTCGGCGACAAAGCCACCGATCTGGCCCTGCGCATTCCCCAGGTTCTGGCGGCAGAAGCCCGCCTGAAAGCAGCGCAAGTGGCCGTTGAGCAGGCCGAACGGGACCTGAAACAGACTCGCATCAGCGCCCCCTTCGATGCGGTAGTGCTGTCCCGGGCGGTCGGCGTCGGCAGCTATCTGAGCGCCGGCCAGGCGATGGCGGAGCTGCGGGCCAGCTCAGCTGCCGAAGTCCGGGTCGCGCTCAGCAGCGATCAGTGGAAATTGCTGACGGCGATGGAGACGCTGCCACCGGTCAGTCTGCGCAGCGAGGACTGGCCCGGCGTCCGCTGGACCGGCAGGATCACCCGGCTGTCGGCGCTGGTGGATCCGGCCACCCGGCTGCGGGAGCTGGTGATCCGGGTCGAGCAACCACTGGATTATCCGGTCCCGCTACTGGCCGGCAGCTTTGTCACCGCTCAGTTGCAGGGCGCCGAACAGCAGGACCTGCTGGCGATTCCGGCCTCGGCCCTGAGTGCCAATGGTTATCTCTGGTACGTGGAACGGAACCAGCTGCAACGGCGGGCGGTGGCGCCACTGTTCAGCGACGATGACCGGTTGTTCGTGCCCCGCGGCGATCTGCCGCAGTCACTGCAGCTGGTACGTCGGCCGCTGGCCAGTTTTCTGCCCGGTATGGCCGTCAGCACCGGTCCTGAGCCGGATACTGAACTGTCCCGTTCCGAACAGATCGTTACCGCCACTGAAGGAGACCGGGGATGAGCGATCCGACCCGTCGTGGCTGGATAGCCTGGTTTGCCCGCAATCCCGTTGCTGCCAATCTGCTGATGGCGATGATCCTGATCAGTGGCCTGATGACCACTCTTAACCTGAGGGTCGAAGCGTTTCCGCCGCTGCCTCCGAAAAGCGTCAGCATCAGCGTCGACTATGACAGCGGTTCGGCCAGCGCCGCCGAAGAGGGGCTGGCCATCAAGCTGGAGGAAGCATTGCAGGGCGTGCAGGGCATTAAGAAGGTCAGCAGTTACTCGTCCGGCAATGGCACCACCGTCACCATCGAGCGCACCAGCGGGTACGACCTCGATATTCTCTACCGCGATATCAAAAACCGGGTGGATGCCATCGCCACCCTGCCCGCTCGCGCCGAACGGCCGGTCATCACCCAGGAGACCTATCTGGAAGATGCGGTGTCACTGCATATCTATGGAGATGCCGATTATGACGCCCTGCAGGAGAGCGCCCGCCGACTGCGTCTGAAGCTGCTGGCCAACCCGGCCATTGAGCGGGTCGACACGATCGGCCGCAGGACACCGGAGATCACCATCAGCGCCGATGAAGCCAGCCTGCAGGCCCAGGGCCTGACCCTCGCCGATATCGCCGATCGCATCAATGGCGCTTCACTGATCGAGGCCGGCGGCGAACTGTTCGGGCCCGACGGCAGGCTGGTCGTGAAAGCTGACCGTCAGCGTTACCGCCAGCGGGATTTCGAGCAGATCGTGATCAAAGAAGGTACCGACGGCCGCCAGCTGCTGCTGTCCGATATCGCCCGCATCGACGACGGTTACGACAGCACTCCGGTATTGTCCCGCTACAACGGCCAGCCGGCAGTGGGACTGAATCTGAAGATGTACAGCAGCTCCGACATCATGAAGATTTCCGAGGCGGTCGCCACAGAAGTGGAGAGCTTCCGGGAGACGCTGCCCGCCGGTATGGAGATCGAGATCTGGGCCGACCGTAGCAGTTATATTGCCAGCCGCCTTGGTCTGCTGGCGGAGAACAGCCTGATCGGTGTCGCTCTGGTGATGCTGTTGCTGGCGCTGTTTCTCAATCTGCGGGTGGCATTCTGGGTCGCCTGCGGGCTACCGGTAGCCTTTGCCGGCGCTCTGCTGCTGATGGACCCGAAGCTGTTCAACCTGACTCTCAACGAACTCACCACCTTTGGCTTTATCATCGCCCTCGGTATCGTCGTCGATGATGCCGTGGTGGTGGGTGAAAGTATCTACGCCACCCGTCAGCAACGGGGTGCCAGCCTCGGGGCTACCATTCAGGGAGCTCAGCGAGTTGCCGCACCGACGGTGTTCGGAGTACTGACCACCATGGTGGCCTTTATGGCGCTGGCGCTGGTGGAGGGCGAGATGGGCAAGATCTTCAGCTTCTTCGCCTGGGCAGCCGCTTTCTGCCTGTTCTTCTCGCTGATAGAAACCAAGCTGATCCTGCCGGCCCACCTCGCTCATGTACAGATGGAGAGCAACCCGGGCCGCTACAACTATCCCGCCCGTCTGTGGAGCTGGATTCAGGGCAATGCCGACCGTGGTCTCAGCTTTTTCACCCGCAAACTCTATCGCCCCTTTATTCACGGTGTACTCGGTCAGCGCTACAGCGTGCTGCTGATCGCCGTCGCCCTGTTTATTCTGGTGGTGGGGATGGTTCCGTCCGGTAAGATCCGTACCGTTTTCTTCCCGGATGTGCCCAGCGACTTCATTGTGGTCCGGCTGGCGCTGGAGGAGGACGCCGGCTACGGCCTCACCCATCAACAGGCGCTGAAGCTGGAACAGGCGGCAATGCGGATCGACCGCCGGCTGCAAAGCAGCGAGGAACAGCCGCTGGTGGTTCATCAGATGACTCTGGTAGAGGACGAATCTTCCGCCACCATCATTGCGGAACTGTCACCCCGGGACAGCCGGCCGGTCAGCACCGATGAATTCGCCGAACTCTGGCGCAAAGAGGTCGGCCCGCTGGAAGCGCTCCGTAAGCTGAAGTTCGTCACCAGTTGGGAGGGCGCCGAAGATATCAGTATTGAGCTGCGCTCCGAGCAGCCGGCGACGCTGACCGGCGCTGGCCGCCGGGTCCGCCAGGCGCTGGCCGGCTATCCGGGTCTGTCCGCCATCCAGAACAGCCTTAAAGCCGGCCAGCCACAGATCGATCTGGAGCTCCGTCCCGAAGGTCGGGCACTGGGCCTGAGCACCGCCGATCTGGCTCGTCAGGTACAGCAGGCCTATCAGGGCTACGAAGTACAGCGTTTCCAGCGGGGCAAGGATGAAGTGAAGGTGAAGGTTCGCTACCCGGACCGGGCCCGCAGCGGTTTTGACGACCTCGCCGGCGCCCGCATTCGCACCGCCGACGGCCGGGTGCTGCCGCTCAGCAGCGTCGCCCATATCAGCTCCCGCTATGTGGCCAGCGATATCGAACGGGTCAACGGCAGCCGGGTCGCCATCATCACCGCCGACGTCGATAAGACCCTCGCGGCACCAGCAGAAATACTGGCTTCGCTGGAGCAGGAACTGTTCCCGGAACTACGTCTTCAGTATCCGGATCTGGAGATTCACCTCAGCGGCGAAGCCAGTGAGGAAGCGGAGACCACCGCCTCGCTGAAAACCGCCTTCGTGCTGGCCCTGATCGCCATCTATGGACTGCTGGCGATCCCGTTGAAGTCCTATCTGCAACCGCTGCTGATCATGTCGGCCATCCCCTTCGGCATCGTCGGTGCGCTGCTGGGTCACTGGCTGCACGGTCTGCCCATCAGTCTGCTGTCGATGTTCGGCATCCTCGCCCTGTCCGGGGTGGTGGTCAACGACAGTCTGTTGCTGGTCAATCGCTACAATGAGCAGCGGCGGGCCGGCGAACCGCCGCGGCTGGCGATGGTACGAGCCGCCTGCGCCCGGATGCGGGCAATCCTGCTGACCTCGATCACCACCTATGCCGGGCTGATGCCGCTGATCGCCGAGACCTCGGAGCAGGCCCAGTTTCTGATCCCGGCGGCGGTGGCGATGGGTTACGGTATTCTGTTTGCCACCCTGATTACCTTGATCCTGGTGCCGACGCTGGTCATCATTAGTGAGGACCTCAGCCCGGCCGGCTTCCGTCAGCGCCGGCGCCGCAGACAGCAGAATACTGCAGGCGCCGGAAGCGCAGAAAAACCGGCAGCGGCGGATCGAACCAACGAGGCGGAAATCACCCCATGCTGACCGATACCCTGAATGTACTGCTGGTCGAAGATGACCGGGAACTGGCCGCCTCGGTGGCAGACTATCTGGCGCTGGAGCAGATCAACTGCGATCACGCCTATCATGGACAGGCGGGGCTGAAGCTGGCCACCGACAACGATTATGACGTTGTTCTACTGGATCTGATGCTGCCACGGCTGGACGGCCTCAGCGTCTGCCAGCGACTGCGGCAGCAGGGCGTCGACACCCCGGTGCTTATGCTGACTGCCCGCGACACCCTCGACGACAAGGTCGCCGGCTTCCGGGCCGGCACCGATGATTACCTGGTCAAACCCTTCGCCATGGAGGAGCTGACCCTGCGTATTCAGGCACTGGGTAAGCGCCGCAGCGGTCAGTCCAGAAAACTACGGGTCGGCGAGCTGGAACTGGATCTCGACAACCAGCAGGCCAGCCGGGCCGGAACGTCGCTGAAGCTTACCCCCAGCGGTTGGGTGCTGCTGGAAACCCTGGCCCGCCGCAGCCCGGCGGTGGTCAGCAGGGAAGCGCTGGAGCGAGCACTCTGGCCTGATGAGCGACCGGACAGCAACAGCCTCAAGGTGCACCTGCACAACCTGCGCCGGCAGGTGGACAAACCCTTTGACTCTGCGCTGATCCACACCCTGGCCGGACGTGGTTTTGCCCTGCGGGACGATCATGACAGCCACTGACAGCAACCCTGAGACGGTAAGACCATCGAAGCCCCGGACCATGCGCCGGGAGCTGCGGCGCTACGTGTTTACCGTCACGGTGCTTGCAGCCATCGCCTTCACCGCCCTGCTCAACTTCTATTTCTTCGCCGGGCTGTCGAAGGCGATCGAAGGGGTGCTGGTGCTGGAAGCCCGTCAGTTCGAGCAGCGCTATGTGACAGATCCTGATACGCCACTGCAGGGTTCAGGCACCATCCGGCTGTTCTTTGACGACTGGCGGGGAACACCAGACTTCTATCGCCATGCTATTTCTCTGGAGGAACTGTCAGCCGGGAAGATGATGGAGGTCGAATGGGAGCTCGATGACACACACAATCCCACTGACGGCCATTTTCTGATTGTCTACGCCCACCCCTTACCGGACGGCAGGCTGCTGTATGTAGTGGCCGATTATGACGCTGAGCTCTTTACCGAGCAGGAAAATGAAGAGTTCGATCAACTGGCCCGAGCCACCCTCTATGCCGCGCCGGTGTTTATTCTATTGATGGTGATCGTGGTGCAGCTGTTTAACCGTCGGGTCAACCGCTACACCAGTGCGCTGGCGAACTGGGCCGAACAGCTGTCGCTGGACAATCTCGACCGCCAGCCGCCGGACTTTCGTTATGATGAACTGAACCGAATCGGCGCCCGGTTGCAGTCCGCCTTTCAGCGCATCGCCGCACTACTGGAGAAGGAGCATCGGTTCCTGCGCAATGCCAGTCATGAGCTGCGTACCCCGATAGCCGTGATTCGCGCCAATATGGAGCTGCTCGAGCGGATCGGTACCGACAGCCAGCTGCAGCGCCCACTGGAACGAATTACCCGGGCCAGCCGCGGCATGCAACAGCTGACCGAAACCCTGTTGTGGCTGAGCCGTGACAGCGGCCAGCAACCCGCTCTTAAACGGATGGCACCGGCAGACCTGATCGACCAGTGCATTGAGGACCTGCAGTATCTGCTGACCGACAAGCCAGTGGAACTGCTACGGTATTATTACAGCGAAGGCCACAACGAGCAGTCGCTGCCGGCTACGCCCCTTCGGATCGTGCTTAATAATCTGATCCGTAACGCCTTCCAGCATACCCAGGAGGGCGATGTCCGAATTCTGCTGGAGGGCAACCGGCTGAGCATCAGCAATCGAGACAACGGCGAACCGGAGGATAACAAGGACGACAGCTTCGGCCTGGGCATCACTCTGGTGCAGCAGATCTGTGACAAACTGGGCTGGCCGCTGACCCTGGTTCCCCGGGATGGCGGCATTACCGCCACCCTGGAGCTGAGTGCCAGGCCCCAAGTCCCCCCTGAAATCGGGACGAACAGAGATACCGCCGCAGGTCCTCAGACAGAATACAATCGCAACCGGAATTGACATCGGATGTTGGCGGGCGTATATTTCGACGAAACGTCAGAAACAAATCCGGTAGTATTCACCCATGAGTCCAACACCCCTCGATCAGCAAAGCCTGCAGGCCCGTGAGCAGGAGATCATCGATGCCACCCTGGCGGTGCTGGAAGAGATCGATGTGTCGGCGCTGACCATGGACAAGGTGGTGGAACGGGTCAGTTATTCCAAGGGCACGGTTTACAGCCACTTCAGCGGTAAGGAAGATCTGCTCTCCGCGATTGGTAACTATGCGCTGCGCTCCATGCTCAGCCTGCTGCAGAAAGCGGAGCAGCATCCGGGCTGCAGCCGTGAGCGTTATCTGGGGATGAAGTTTGCCTATCTGATCTGGAACCTGCTTAACCCCACTCTGGCCCGGGTCGCCCTCTGCAGCAAGAGCCCGTCAGTACAGGGCAAGACCTCTGAGGAACGGACCGAAGAACATGAGCAGCTGGAGCAGAAGATGATGACCATCTGGCACCGGCAACTCGACCAGGGGGTGCTGGACGGCAGTCTGGTACTGCCGGCCCATATGAGTAAACAGCAGGTCGGCTTTGTCGGCTGGGCCAGCGGTTTCGGCACCATCAACCTGCTGAGCGGCGACCTGGATGCCTGCGGGGGCCGTCACGGCCTCTATCTGGAACGGGAATACCTCAACAACATGAACATCTGTATGGACGGGCTGGGCTGGAAGCCCTTGTCCTCCGAGCGGGATTACCGCGGCGTGATCCTGAAGATGCTGGATCAGCGCTTCAGCGCCGAACTGGAGGAGTTGCGCTCACGGGGTCGCCATCTGCTGCTGTAAGATTTTTGTAGCGTTTATGGTAGAGACAACCGGGCAGAAGGATTGAAACAACGGGTGAGTATCTCATCCGGTGATGCGGATAAAACCGCATTTTTTTAACGGACATTCTGACGATTAGTCGGAATAAAAACAGTAAAAAACAGAAGTTGAATGAAGGCGGTCGGCTGACTGTCCTGCAGGCCAGTAAAAATGGCCTTTTCTTACTACTTATATCGACGAAACGTCAGAAAAGGAGATAGCAATGCGAGAACGGCTCTTTCGCTGGGTGGTCAGCCATCCGCTATGGGTCATCCTGCTGGCACTGACCTTTGTGGTCGGCGCGGCTATGGGTGCCCAGAACCTGGTGTTCAAAGGTGATTATCGGGTGTTCTTCAGTGAGGAGAACCCCCAGCTGACCGCCTATGAATCGATGCAGAAGATCTACAGCAAGAGCGATAACGTTTCCTTCGTGATCGCACCGGAAGGCGGCGACGTCTTCACACCGGTCCAGCTGGAGGCGATTCGTCAGCTCACCGAAGAGGCCTGGCAGATCCCCTACTCGACCCGGGTGGACTCGATCACCAACTATCAGTACACCTTCGCCGAAGAGGATGATCTGATCGTTGAGGATCTGGTCAGCGAAGGCGCACAACTGGAAACCGCCGACCTGCAGCGCATCCGGGAAGTGGCGATGAATGAGCCGCAGCTGGTCAATAAGCTGGTCTCTCCGGAAGGCCATGTGGCGGTGGTCAATGTTACCATCCAGTTACCCGGTAAGGATCCGGTCACCGAAGGTCCGGAGGTCTCCGCCAAAGTCAATCAGATGAAAAATGCCTTTGAGGCCGCCAACCCCGACTCAGAGGTGTATCTGTCCGGTATGGTGATGATGAATGTCGCCTTCACCGAGGCCTCGCTGCAGGATAACGCCACCCTGGTGCCGCTGATGTTCCTGATCGTGATTATCGCCATCGGCGTGCTGCTGCGGACCATCACCGGCACCATCTCCACCGTGCTGATCATCATCACCAGCATCGCCGCCACCATGGGACTGGCGGGCTGGAGCGGTCTTTACCTGACCGGTCCTTCGGCCTCGGCCCCGACCATGATTCTGACCCTGGCCGTGGCCGACTGTGTCCATATTCTCACCACCCTGTTCCACGAGATGCGCCAGGGCGTGGAGAAGCGTAAGGCGCTGCTGGACAGCCTGCGGATCAACTTCCAGCCGATCTTCCTGACCAGCGTGACTACCGCGATCGGTTTCCTGAGCATGAACTTCTCCGACTCACCGCCGTTCCACGACCTTGGCAACATGGTCGCCACCGGCGTGATGCTGGCCTTTATCTTCTCCGTTACCCTGTTCCCGGCGATGCTGGCGCTGCTGCCGCTGAAGGTGAAAGTCCGCGAGGAGCATGAAAGCGATCTGATGGATAAACTGGCCGGTTTCGTCATCAACCGCCGACGTATCCTGTTGCCCGGTATGGCCGCGATCATCGTCGCCACCAGCCTGTTTGTCCCGAGCAACGACCTCAACGACGATTTCGTCAAATACTTCGACAAGAGCGTGCCCTTCCGCGAGGCCACCGACTTTATGCAGGACAATCTGTCCGGCATGACCAATCTGGAGATCTCCATCGACAGCAAGGCCTCCAGCGGTATCAATGATCCGGCCTTTATCCGCACGCTCAGCGACTTCAGCGACTGGCTGCGGGCGCAACCGGAGACCGATCACGTCAACACCCTGAGCGATACCCTCAAGCGGCTCAACAAGAACATGCACGCCGACGATCCGGACTGGTACCGGCTGCCGGATAGCCAGGAGCTGTCTGCCCAGTATCTGCTGCTGTACGAAATGTCCCTGCCCTACGGGCTGGACCTGAACAACCAGCTGAATGTCGACAAGTCCGCCACCCGGGTGATCGGCACCTTCCGGAACATGACCTCACAGGAGATCATCGATCTGGAGAGCCGTCTGCACAACTGGTTCGCCAGCAATGCGCCGGAGTACAAAGCCACCATCACCAGCCCCAGTGTGATGTTCGCTCATATCGGTCAGCGTAACGTTTACTCCATGCTGTTCGGAACCGTGCTGGCACTGCTGCTGATCTCCGTGCTGCTGGGTTTTGCCCTGCGCTCCACCCGCTATGGACTGCTCAGCCTGATCCCTAACCTGGCTCCCGCTGCCATTGGTTTCGGTGCCTGGGGGCTGCTGGTCGGGCAGGTGGGTCTGGGAATGTCGGTGGTGGTCGGTATGACCCTCGGCATCGTGGTGGATGACACCGTGCATTTTCTCAGCAAGTACCTGCATGCCCGCAATGACAAAGGCTATGACAGCACTAAAGCGGTTCGCTATGCCTTCGCCAGCGTCGGCCGGGCATTGTGGATCACCACCCTGGTACTGGTAGCCGGCTTTATGGTGCTGGCCCAGTCCACCTTCAAATTCAACGCCGATATGGGCCTGCTGACTGCCATAATCATCCTGCTGGCGCTGGTGGTGGACTTCCTGTTCCTGCCGCCGCTGCTGATGCTGCTGGATAAACATGCAAAGGCCCGGGATCAACGCACCGACACCGAACAATCTGATACTGAATACGAGGAAACTGACAATGCTGAACAGACTGTCAACCAGCCCGCTTAAATCCCTGCTGTTCTCCACCCTGCTGGTCAGCCCGATGCTGGCTGGCAGCGCCCTGGCGATCACCGCTGAAGAGCGCGGCCTGGAGATCTCCACCGAAGCCAAGAAGCGCGATCTCGGCTGGGGGGATATGGAAGCCAGTATGCTGATGATCCTGCGTAATAAGCAGGGAGAAGAGAGCATCCGTGAGATCCGCATGAAGACCCTGGAAATGGACAACGATGGCGACAAGAGCCTGACGGTGTTCGACAAGCCCCGTGACGTCAAAGGCACCGCCTTCCTGAGCTTCTCGCATATTCTGGATGCCGACGATCAGTGGCTGTACCTGCCAGCCCTGAAACGGGTCAAGCGGATCTCCTCTCGCAACAAATCCGGTCCCTTTATGGGCTCCGAGTTTGCCTTCGAGGACCTGAGCTCTTTCGAGGTGGAGAAATACAGCTACAAATATCTGGGTGACGAAACCATCAACGGCGAGGACAGCTTTATCGTCGAGCAGTACCCGGTGGATAAGTACTCCGGTTACACCCGCCGGGTGGCCTGGATTGACAAGTCCCACTACCGCATCCAGAAGGTGGACTTCTACGACCGCAAGAACAGTCTGCTGAAGACCCTCAGCTTCGAACAGTACAACCAGTATCTGGGCCAGTACTGGCGCGCTGATCGCTCGACCATGGTCAACCATCAGACCGGTAAGACAACGGTGCTGAAGTACGATGGTTACACCTTCGGCGTCGGTCTCAGAGAAAATGACTTCAACAAAAACAGTCTGAAGCGGGCCCGTTGAGCATGGTCCCATTTCAACTCAGAAAGTCTCTGCCGGCACTGCTGCTGGCAGCGACCTCCTCAGTGGCAACCACCACCGCTTCGGCGGTGGAAAGCGAGCTCAGCGGTCGTATCGGCTATGAAGGACGGGCCTTCTTTAACGATGCCATCCATCCCGGTCAGAGCGGTAACAGCAACAGCTCGGTGTTTGTCGAGCCGGAGTGGTACTGGCAGTGGAACGGTGGTGATGACAGCCTGACCTTCAAACCCTACCTGCGGCTGGATGAACGGGACAGCGAGCGCAGCCATGGCGATATTCGCGAACTGGCCTGGATTCATGTCGCCGACGACTGGGAACTGCGGGCCGGGATCAGCAAGGTGTTCTGGGGTGTGACCGAATTCCAGCATCTGGTGGACGTGATCAACCAGACCGATGGCGTGGAAGATGTCGACGGTGAGGACAAGCTCGGCCAGCAGATGCTGAACCTGTCGCTGGTACGGGACTGGGGTACCCTGGACCTGTTTCTGCTGCCCGGTCTTCGCGAACGCACCTTTGCCGGTAGCGACGGTCGCCTGCGCGGTCCGCTGGTGGTGGATACCGATCGCGCCCGTTACGAATCTTCCGCCGAAGAGAACCACATCGATACCGCCATCCGCTGGAGCCACACCCTCGGCGACTACGATTTCGGTATCCACTGGTTTCACGGTACCAACCGCGACCCGCTGCTGCTGCAGGAAGGTGGTGTGCTGATCCCCTTCTATGAGCAGATGGACCAGTTCGGTGTCGATTTCCAGGCCACCAAAGGTGACTGGCTGTGGAAATTCGAAGCGATCTGGCGCGATAGCAATAGCGATGAGTATGGTGCCCTCCAGGGCGGCTTCGAATATACCTGGGTCGGGGTGATGGAAAGTGCCGCCGATGTCGGCCTGCTGATGGAGTACGGCTGGGACAGTCGCAACGAAGACAGCACCAGCGGTTTTCAGGATGATCTGTTCCTCGGCGTGCGTCTGACCCTCAACGACGTCCAGAGCACCGAACTGCTGGCCGGTATCGGCCAGGATCTCGATCACAGCGCCTCCAGCCTGCTGGTGGAAGCCAGCCGCCGCTTCGGCGACAGCTGGAAAATCAGCGTCGATGCCCGGGTCTTCGATACCGATGTCGCCAGCGACAACCTGTATTCCATTCGCAGGGATGATCTGCTGCAACTGACCGTCGAGCGCTACTTCTAGCGCTCGACTGTTTTCTCTGCTTTCCTCGCTGTCGATATACCTCACCGGACTTCTGGCGGTCATCTCCCGCTGCCGCCCATTCCATTACGCTGGTGCAATAAACCAGCATTCCAGTAGTGCTTAGTAGTTATCCCCTGAACCCATGAGCAAAGCTGTGGATAAAACGGGAGTAACCAGCGCAACCGCCCATAAACCGGCATCTGCCGATAAACGTGCGATTACTGCGCAGTTCTGTTTTCTGAATCAGAAATCGGTCGCAAATCAGCCGACTCATAGCCACTGCCGCAGTTCCGACAGGACAATTCGTGGAGAGCAGAGACAATCAGAAAAGAAGGGAAGAACCAACCCCTTTTCTGCAGCGCCGGGAGCGCCCCGAAAAACTGCAGAAAAGGGTAATCAGGCGGGTCGTTTCGATCAGCCGGCGGTCAGCATCAGATGCATTACCAGCGCCAGCAGGGTCCAGAAGGCATAGACACCCAACAGCAGTATCTGCTCACGCTTATGGGTGCGCCACTGCAGGCCGGCATCGTTCAGCCAGAGGTGAAAACAGGTCCCCGGCACAATGGCGAAAGCCACCACAACACTATGATCCAGCAGAAAAACTACCAGCGACAGCGCGACAGTCGCCAGTACCACCAGCGCAGTCTGAAAATGTCCGGGATAGCTCAGTCCGGAGAACAGTCCGGTTTGATTAAGAATCTTCATGGCAAAGTAATCCCCGTTAACTCAGAGGTCAGAAATTGAACGATTGCCATCATACGCCTGCGCCAATATCAGACAACGCTTTTATTGGACAAAAGTCGTACAGACTTGATCTTTATCAGTTTCACAATCGGCTGTTTACATCCACTGCCAGGGCACCGCTGTAAGCGGCTTTTCCACAGGCCGAAACCACAGCTGTCACATCTTCATCGTCCCTGCTGTTGGCAATAAATGAAATCCATAAACAGACCGGTGCATATGCAGGTATTTATCCCCGTCAGGTGTGGACAACTTTCTGGATAAAATGAGGAGAACAGGCTGCCCACCAGAATCTGCGGCGCTGCGACAAAAATGGCTGAATGCTGATCAACTTCGGAGGGCGCTGACGAAATAATCCTGTCTGTAAGCATTCCCATAACAGCATCGCATCAGACTTACCGGGGGACAGATAGGGACCGTTCAGACGGGGCTGCGGAAAGGCCTGAGAATCCGGCGTTTAACTGCCAAATAGTGCTTGGCTCACCGAACACTTACCGCTACAATTTGCCCTCCTTCTTCTGGGGGCCTATAGCTCAGTTGGTTAGAGCAGTGGACTCATAATCCATTGGTCGCAGGTTCAAGTCCTGCTGGGCCCACCATCCTACTAATCATACGGGTTTCAACGATGTCACCCGCCTTTTTTTCTCTTACTACCCCATATTATTTCATTACCCTGGCCTGGTTAGCCTCGGCCATCCGTAGTTCACCTACTCGCCCGCTCCAAAAAGCGCCACCAATCCCAGCGGCTCCCACCTCGTAACGAATCTCGTATGAGTGGACCTGGTAGAACAAGAAATCAACACCGGTGCCACCCAGGTTCGTTTCGCTTTGGTCATAAACTCTCAGAGCTACTCCCCCTCTTCCACTGATCTGCCTCCAGTCTTTAGCGGGTTTGACCTGATCCACAATTTTTACAGGCTCCTAGATTTGAAGAGTGGACTTCCCCTAACTGACTAGACATACCTGTCGAGCAAGTCTCTTCAGGACGCTGCGGCCAGTGCGTCGAAGTGTATTGATGGTGCGGTAGCTAGTGCAAGTTGATGTTATGGGCCTTCCTGCATAGCTGTTGCGGGGAGGCTTGGGTCTTTGGTTTTATTTTTTCATCGGATAGAGAGCAATTCTCGCACCCGATCTGAGACTTTGAACTGCGCTTCATGACGTTGGGGTTACACTCTGTGAGAGTCCCGCTTAATCAGTTTCCACTCAAACAATTCTCCACAGCTTTGGTGGATTAAACTTGGAAGCCAGAAGAGGCACATCAATCATGTGGTCTACGACAACAAAAGCGCTATTCGTTTTACTGACCGATCAGATAGCGGATGTCGTTGATCAGATCTTCCAGTTCCCCATATAGATGGGTTCGTTGTTTTTCGGACAATCCACGATGGAGGTGGATAAGATGGGTGACCCATAGCTGCTGATCCGCCTCCACATGGCGATGGTGCTCAGGGGTTCTCAGGGATTGCGGATCAAGGATCAGCCGTTCCATCTGCTGCTTGAAGCGGTTGGAGTCCTGCCGTGAACGTAGCGCCCGCTCAAGTTCGTCAGCCCAACGTGTGCGATATTCGAGCCACTGCTCGGAGGAGGTTTGCAAATTATCGGCGAGCCGATGAATCTGTTCCCGCTGATCCGCCGACAGCGGGCTCAACCAATTGCCAAAAGCATTGGTCAGATGCTCACGTCGAAGGGATCGCCGTTTCTCCGCAGAGTTTTTTTCTATCTTAGATTGTCGCGCCCGCAGGTCTTCTCTCAGTTTTTCCAGAAACTCATCGATCTGTTCCTCATCTGAAGTCATCGCGACCGTCATAAACAAAGGTTCACTGTTTAGTATCAACGCTTTCCAGAAAGCACGAATCTCATTCAGCCATCCAGTGACCTGTTTCGGTTGCAGATCGGGCTGTCCGATCGCGACCTGGATCCGGCTCAGCAGGCCGAGGTACTCGGGTAATTCCTGGTTGCGGTGCCAATCCAGAAGACGGTCTGCCTGCGGACTAAATAAGCGTTTCTGTTCGAGGCTGAATTCGACATAGTCATCTACGTACCAGTACGCTAACCAGTCCAAATTGTTGTAGATGAATCGTGAGCTGCAGGCCGTCAGCAGCAAGAAAAGGACGCCAATGATGACCACTTTCGCTGGAGAACCCTTAGAGACGCCGCTCGAAGAACACGTCATTCGTTTAACCCGGATCACCCTCCTACTCCTGTCGTTGCCATTGATTGTATAGATTAGTTCAATGAGCTCGTGATCTGGCTGGCCATCGTCAGTTCAGATCAGTAGCCATTCAGTCTAAGTTCGGAACCTCCTCTAATCATCATCAGCCCCCCTGACCCCTCCCCACAAAACTGAACCACGCTGAACTGGAAAATCCGGCATGATTGCCCTTTGTGAGGAGGGGTCACTTAGACTTAATTACTCAAGAAGTAGGCATCACACCCTATTGTATAAAACCGTAGGAATCGGAGAGTAAACTGCTGCTATGCTGAACAAACTAAACCGCCCAGCTCAGGACGGTTTCTTAATAGGAGAGTAACATTGGAGCGTGAAATTCATACTATATTGCGCATCTTCCCCCTAGATACGCCTAGACCCAATAATCCAATGGCAATCAATACGAAACTACCAGGCTCATGAACTTGCGTTAAACTAGGCGCACCAATCAGTCGAATATCTTGAACCCGAATAGAACTGCCTGCGTGATCTGATAGGACTCCGATCGCAAGAGTAGCCCACTCCCCTTCCCATAAACTAACATCAAGCAATCCGGTATACATAAGACTGTCAAGCGCAAGCTCTGAATCTAAGGTAAAAAGAAGAGTATCGTTTAACCAAACATTAA
The DNA here is from genome assembly GCA_965230185.1 of Motiliproteus sp. GTDB lineage: Bacteria > Pseudomonadota > Gammaproteobacteria > Pseudomonadales > Balneatricaceae > Motiliproteus. Next base: position 651,221 of record OZ245995.1, on the reverse strand, counting down.
AGCTGTCACCATCAAACCAATTTAACCACTCGAAGTCCAATTCCAGCCCAAATGTGCCTGCCGTGAGAAATATATCTGTGTATACAAAAACCGGTGAACCCGTCGTTAACTTTGGTAGACCCGTGTGAATATCGAACTCCACATCAGCGTATTCTGATCCCAGCCATGCATTGAAATCAAATTCAGGTCGATACTTTGTTATCAACTCTCCCTGAACCACCTCACCGCCATCAATGCAATCGTTGATACCACCATAAGAGCTGTATATTTCTTTTTTAACAAAACAGTTAGTGCCTTCCCGTTTGATAGTATATATGCCATCTTGATCACCAAAACCGACATTTTCGGGTCGATCATTTCCTGCATGGACATTTTGGCGCCCCCACTCTTCTCTTGCCGTTTCCATATAGAAACGACCCGGAACTCCACTGTGCCCATAATATTCGGTTTCAATATTTGCAGCGCTGGAATATGCCTTGCCGTAACCCAACGGATTACTGCTCCAGAAATTCTCTATCGGAAGGCTTGGCTTAATCTCCTTTAATCTGGCCAAGTCATCTTCCAGGAAAACTCGTCCACCAGAAATTGCAGCTAGATCAGAGTCCTCAGGAGGATCATACAAAGTTAACTTTTTGACTTTATCCCCCTGAGCAAGCGCCAACAAAGTGTGAACAGCATTTGTCGATATCCCAGCCCCTAGACTATGACCATAGAAAGAAACACTTTCAGTGCTGGCATCAAGAACGTATTTCTTAATATCATGTCCTAACTTATAACCTTGGCGGACAATCTGTTGATTTGGTACCCATCGATCATCAAGTATCCTTGACCATTTTAGGTGAATATTCCACGCTACTTTCTCTGATTCGCTAAGAAGGGTGTCACTGCCAAATGCGGCACTGCGCTTAGCTGAAATAATAGAAATTAAATTTCTCCAACGATCAAGCGTGATATCTGCTTCTTTAGCGCCCATAATAAAGAGTTGGTGAATCCGACTATTTGCCGCCTCTGTCCAGTCAAACGCAAGAACATTTGCGGCAACATGATCAGCATTTAAGCCAGCTATACCGATGCCTGCACCTAAGCCATGATATACCTCTCCTCCGTGTGTGTATTCGGTCATCCATTTCTCTTCTAGAGGTGTATTTACTGCCCCCACTCCGTTCCACCCATGAGTCATCACATGGGTTTCAATGCCTGGATGGAATAAACCTTGCCCCTCTTCACTTGATAATGACACCCATTTTTCAGTGCTTCTGTTCCATATTCTAAGTTCACCTAAAGGGAGATCACTTAATTCAACTTTAGGATCAAAGTATTCAGCCCCTCGCTCTACTGTGCTGCGACTAATTGATTCCTCAGCTTGACCCAGATTTTCTGATTTAGGGGCGTAGCCAGCAGTGAAAACATTTCCAATTTCAGCGTCACTTAGTGCCCGTGAGAAGATGGCAGTGTCATCAAATTCTCCATTAAAGCGAGATGCTGAAAATGAACCATTGCCCCAGAAATGACGCCCCAAAGATGAATGTTCACTATCAAATTCAACAATTGGTATTGACTGGGAATCGATCAGCGAACCATCGAAGTAGGTCTTCATAGTCCCATTGTCGATGGTGGATGCGATGTGATGAAAACTATCGTCGCGCAGGTTGACATTGATCCTCGTTTCTTTGACCTGTTGTTCAGAAACCACTCGTGCCACCACACCACTACCTTGACTCTCCGGTCTTACAAAGAAATTGAACCCGTTTGCGCCAATAACAGGTGTATCGGTACCAATCGAAAAAGTACTAGCCCAATCATTTACCGAAGTAGATTCATACTTGATCCACTGGGAAGCAGTCAGTGATGTGCCAGAGAATGTTGGGAGCGTTATGTATGAACCTGCATCCAGTCTAAGAGCCGAGTTACTGCCTGAAGTGTTGAATGCGTAGTTCCCGGAGATAGTGCCGTGTCGATTATTACTACTTGCATCTGGCACTAACGAGGATTCATTAAGCGAGTCTAAAGGATAATACGCAACAAGTGATGCATCATTGGCAAGACCAGAGTCAATCAAAGAGGCGCCAGCCGGAGTGATTGCGATGTAGGTACTGAATACCGCGAAAGCGATGGATTTGAAATTCACTATTATCTTCCTGTTTGCTGTTTGGTCATTTCACCAATGCGTACAATAAGGTAAGGAAGACCAATTGGTTCGCAACTGGCCAACTACTGAATTACAAGAGTACCTTTTATCTGATTTTCCATTTCAGTGTGACTATTCGTCAGATATCTTGTCCATTGATCAAATGCATGAACACTACAAAGAATTTTGAGAAGAAAATGGGAGTAAGTATGAGTAGAGCACAGGGACGTCCATGTAACCAACCTAGAGATCAAATCAACTTCTACGTTCAGAATTGAATACTTGAAATGCGGCTGCCGTTACTTTTTTTGCCATTCCTTTCACAGATAGAAGCAGATAGCAAAATTAATACCAAAATAAGAAAAACATCAAAAAAACCGCATTAACAAGGCTTATCTATTTGTTTTAAATAGAAAACATATGAATCCATAGGTAATAGTCGATCGATAGGGTTTACTTTGCCTTAGCCGCCTTTAAAACAACTGTATAAAAACCTGACAGGCTTCATTGACCAATTGATTAAATATGTCAATTCAGAGTTGCTGCGGATAAGTCCCTCAGCATCAGATAATTCGAGCTCTGATGTATTGAGGACCAACCATAGATCACCAACTCTCTTGGCTGTTTGCGAGCTCCATCTACTACCGCTCGAACAATCGATTGATCTCTCAATCGTCCCGGCCACTGCGGTCCGGTGACAACCTCTTCTCTCAGTAGTCAGTCGAGCCAGGCCCCCTGCTTCCGTAATCATTTGGGGAGCACAGTGATGTTCAAAACAGCATCTGATGGCCCATTGTTGCCATAGCGATATTGACCACGACGCCCCTCACAGATACCGTGACAGGAAGCTCTTGAGCATGCTTGCTCGCTTTACAACAGGAAAATAGAAATGGCTTACGAACTGACCGGAAAAGTTAAACTGATCCAGGATACCCAGACGTTTAACAGTGGATTCACAAAACGTGAAATGGTGGTGACTGTCGAGGAGGGAAAGTATCCGCAGGACATTAGTCTGGAGTTCGTACAGGACAAGGTGAGCCTGCTCGAGAGTCTTCAGGTGGGCCAGGAGGTGACGGTTACCTTCGATATTCGCGGTCGTGAATACAATGGTCGCTATTTCAACAATCTGCAGGGCTGGAAAATCCAGACCGGGGCATCCGCTGCACCTGAACAGCAGTCAGGTTTCGACAGCAATGGCCCGGCAGCATTCAACGAATTTGATGATGTGCCCTTCTGAGTTACCACACGCGTCCGGCCGGGAGAAGGTTGTCGGACCGCAGTCCGCCAGAACGATGGGTCAGCCCCATCGCTCTGGTGCTGATTACCCTGCCACAGACCTTTCAGCCTGTTCAGCAACCCACCAGTCGGGATAATTGCAATCGGCAGGTACCTGTCTGTAGATCTTCGAACGGATCTCCCTTTCCTTTCCAATCACCTCGCCCGGTGTATCGCCGGTAACCCACAGCTGTAACAGCATCACGCCGGCAGCGGTCATATCTTCCGCGGTCAGCTCCTCATCACGCTGACGATTATGTCGGATCAGAATCCCCTGCTGCTCCAGGTGATCGACATACTCGTAATCCAGGATCCAGGATACACGATCGACCTGCTTTGCGGTAATAAGCACGATCAGGGTGTAGCGGAAGTCTTCACCTTCCACCCATTTTCGCCATGGACTGTCCGGCAAACGAGTCCCCGTTCGGACCAGTTCGAGATTGTCTTCGAACAGCGAATTTCCGAAAGAGTAGAGGTAGTTGTAGTGATAGCTATGGGCCGCACGCGGATTAATCTCGGTCAGAGAAATCCGGCCATCGGGCATAATCCAGAATTCCAGATTGAAGAACTGATTACGATAGCCCAGGTCCGCCAGCCGTCCCATATAGTCTTCCGCCCAGATTTCAATTTCCCGGGCCTTATCGGCACTGATGCTCAGGGGTGGGGTCAGGTAGCCCAGTGCCTGGTGGTTGGAAAAATACACCTCTTCTGTCAGGGCGTAGTGCACCACTTCCCCGTCGGCGGTTACATAGCCCTCATAGCAGTATTCAATCGCCCGGTTCATATCCACCAGGTGCTCCGCGATGAACGGGGGCAACAGCGGAGGCATGTATTTACTTTCAATTCCCTTTGAAAAATGGGCGTTCTGGAATGCAATCAGCTCCTGGAGCGCCCTGTCCTGCCGATAGTTGTTAAGGACCTCGCGCAGCTCATCCGGGCTTTCGATCCTGAAGATTCCACGCCCCAGCGACAACGAGGTGTTCTTCAGCATAAAAGGCCACTCGGCTATTCTGGCGATAATCTGCTCGTCACTTTCCTTCAGAGGATCTATCGCATCGAACCAGAACGGATCCGATTCGAGCGTACGCATGAGGTATTTATTCATGCAGAAAAGAAAGGCGAGCCGGGATTGCGCTCTGTTGCCCAGCTGTTCGTTAATCAGGATATGATGGAAGGCATCCTTCTGGGCAAAGCCTGCAACGACAATGATATCCTGTTCACGGCACTCTGCAACGATGGAGGCAACCTCCTGCTCTTCCCAGCCCTGTGGCATCAGAACACGAACATCGTAGCGCTCCTGCATTAGGGATATGGCTTTCTCCATGTAAGGCTGCGGGCTCAGAAAGCCCACCGTTGGTTTTTTACTGTCCATTCCGGCTCCTCAGAAGCAATCCGAACGCATCGACCTGATCACCGTCAGGCTACAAACACCGAATGAAAACAGATAACTCCCCGACCCTCTTGCTTGCAGGCGACGACCGGGATTGCTACCCGACCGAAAGCGTTCATTACGGCTGAGGTAATCCGGGGGGCTGTTTACACTGGCAAACACCCGGAGCTCTCCTTTCACGGGTCCACCTTCGGTTCTTACACGCGACGCGCCTGCATCAGGAATGCAACAGACCCCGAGTTACACTGCCGGAGACCCGCTAGCAGGTTGATGCGTTCAGGTTGATTTAAGGTTGAAAAGGTACTCTGTAATCAGGAAACAGATGCGCCTGGAATACATGGTTAACGGAGAGCGAACATGCGGGTCACAGATTACGGTTCCGGAGAACGCCACCTGAATGCAGAAGCATTGCTGCAGGAAAATGCCGCCTATCAGGGCACTGGGGGGATCAGCCAGAATAATCGGCCAGAAGGTTTCTTACCGGCGTTTCTGGATACTCTGAGTGGTAAGACTTATCTTTCCCGATTCTCTGACGGCCGGCCGGCCCCCATCCACCTGCTGGAGGGTTTACCGGAGGAAGTGATCATGGATGCAGACGCTCCCGGAACAGGACGCTGCATTAAAAGCACGGTTATTTCCGGCTTTATGCTGGGTCGACATTTTTATACCCGTGCCGAGGCTGCACTGCATATAAGCTGTCAGTCATAGTTCAGGTGCGGCTGCCCCCTGTCGTTTCCCGCTATCAGCCGGGCCTCAGACAGCGGCCGACTCAACCCTCTCAGGAATATGGTGGCCTGGACAGGGCAGGCTTAGCGGAGAGTCTGCGCCGGTTCCGGCCAAGCAGGGCTGTAGTGACTTAACGAACCCGGGCCGTAAATTAAGCCCTTCTTCCGCCCGAATAAGACACCACGCGGCCTCCTGCAACGCCTGCCAGCCCATTTCAAAAAATTGCCACCTGACCGCTGTCCTTACAACCCCTGTCTGAACTACCATGAGCGTCCTCAGAATTCGCAGCGACCCCCGATATGACTGACCAGATTCTTATCACCGACAGCCCTGAGATTGAGCCGGTTCCCCTGTGGGACACCGCGTGCTTTGTTTGTACCAATCCCATTCACCCGATTGTGAAAGACGCTCTGCGTTCGCTGATTTATGCTGACGTCAGGCGCAGTGAAAGTGCCATTCAGAGTGATGTCGCCGTTACCGCCAAACATCAGGTTAAAGAGAGTGAACTGGACTTCCTGCTGCGGGAAGACCCCAATATCGAATTACTGAACCAGACGATTTCGGAATTGGTTACCACAGTTGCCACCGAAGTGAATGCAGGCTTCTGGCCGGAAGGTGCGGAGGCGACAACCGATATCACCGAGAGCTGGTATCACGTCACCCGTAATGGCGGTTACCACGATGCCCACAGCCACCCGAACTGCTCCTGGTGCGGCATCTACTACCTGGACGTCGGCGATGCCAATCTGGCCGCCAGAAACGGCGTTAACCGTTTCTACGACCCGCGCCATAACGCCGACCATTACCTGGATGCCGGCGCACAGTACCTGAACAGCACCGGGATCTGGGATATTGAACCGGTCGAAGGGCAGGTCGTGATTTTCCCCTCCTACCTGAAGCACTCGGCACTGCCCTACTTCGGCGAGAAAGACCGACTGATCATCGCCTTTAATACCCAGGTTCACTTCGTCTGAGGTCAGAGATCGCAACCGAGACAGGTATCAGTCCCGGGCAAAGAACGGGTTGGAGCGGGAGCAGAACAACAGCGAGAAAACTGACAACCCGGCCCCGCCCCTTATCGGGCATCCGTCCCGGGCATTTCCGGGCAGCTGATCACTTCTGCCGGAACATAATGCAGCCGAATTCCTGACGCGTCTGAAAGCGCGTCAGGTCGTCATCCAGCCTTGCCAGCGCTTTCTGCGGACTGCCTTTGGTCGCTTCGATGCTGCCGCAGAGGCCATAGCCATCCTGTTCATCAGAATCCTGAAGCTCAGGCCGCTGTTCAAACTGCCACCAGCCGCAATCCTTACAATTTCCCAGCATCGGCTATCTCCTCATCATCTTCGGAACTCCACCGGGTCCGGCTGAATTCCGACCAGCAATTGTCGACAGAAACTCCGGTACTCTGCTGATCGCCGGAGCAAACAGAAGCACTATAGCACTTCGAGTCCAGGACTCAGCCTGAAGCCCTGCCGATACGTTCCACGGTATGGCATTTCCGGAAATGGTCACCGATTAGTTGATGATCTCACGGCCTGGTGACCAGGAAGAGGTCAGACTGCTACATCCCGAAGCTCTGTCTGGTGCATAATGACTCGGCATTCAGCTCGTTCCTGAATACCTTTATGCAGCTCATCGGAACATCAGAGTGGTGACAACGGCGATGTCAATCGAGACCGGTCAGAGCATTGTTATGTAATACAGAAAAGAGCTGTTTTTGAAGAAACCGAATTTAAAGCGACAGGTTGAATCCCTATGAGCCTATTCCCACCCTCCCCCTCCATCACGCTTCATGATCCGCTGGCCGAATTTCTGGGTGCCGGCGACGGCCACTTCAGCTACGGTTTTGAGGATGTCGTTAAGCTGTCAGGGCATGCCTGCCCTACGGTTGCCGGTGCATTCCTGATGGTGATTCATGCCCTGAAAGCACTCTACGGTGATGAGGTGCCGGAGCGTGGAGATATCGAGATCTCCGTATACAGCGCTCAGGACCAGGGAGTCACCGGCCCAATGACTCAGGTTTTCACCCTGTTGACGGGTGCGGCTGCAGAAAACGGGTTTCATGGGCTGGCGGGCCGTTATGCCCGTTCCGGCTTAATGGATTTTCTACCCGGGGTTAACGGCCCTGCACCTTTTGTCTTTGAGCGCCTGAGCACCGGTGAAAAAGTCGGTGTCGCTTACGATCCCTCCTCCATTCCGGCCTCGCCGGAAATGGGTACCAGCCTGCAGAGTATCCTGCAGGGAAACAGTGACCCTTCGCTCCAGCAGTCATTTTCAGGTGCATGGCGAGAACGTGTTCTGGCTATTTTAGCGGACGAAGGAAACAGCACGGTTTCGATAAAAAGAGTGTGACCCTCCGATCAGCCCTGATCATGCGGGAACCGCTGAGTTTTGCAGAGTATCCGCTCCCAGATACTGTATTCAAGTCAGCCTATTTTGACGAGTTAAGTACTCAGAGCGCGGTCAGTAACAGCGCGATGGCCGGCATTGTAAAGGACGACGATCCCTGCTCCATCTGCGATCATATGCAATTGTCCTGGACAAATACTATATTCTGACTAAAGCGTTGCAGAGAATGTCGATGACAGAGTCAGCTTCCGGTTTGTACAGCATCGATGAAATATCCCGAAACCTGGGGATCGGAAAAGACAACCTGCGGGTGTGGGAGCGTCGCTACCAGTTTCCACAACCCGACAGAGATGCCCATGGGGAGCGTGTCTATTCGCATCAGCAGCTTGAGCGGTTGCGGCTTATATGCAGACTTCTGGATCAGGGCTACCGACCCGGCAAAGTCGTGCCTTTACCACCGGCTCAGCTGCTGGAGCTGGCGGACGCTGACAGAGCAAAGCAGCAAGCGAGTGTCGAGCCCGAAATCATTGCACTGATTGATTGCGTCAGGAATGGGGATGTCGAACAGCTTCAGGCACAACTGCAACAGCTTCTTCAGCAACAACCCCCTGCCGAATTTGTGCTGAAAACGGCAGCGCCGCTGATCCGCCAGACCGGCAACGCCTGGGCCAGAGGCGATTTATCGATTTATATGGAGCACCTGATCACTCAACAGCTCAGTGCCACGCTCCTCCAGGCCAGATCGCTGGTCACGGCTCAGGAAAACGGGTTTAAGGTCATGCTGGCGACGCTGCCGGGAGAACCTCACGGCCTTGGCCTGACACTCGTTGAGCTGTTACTGAAAACCGAGTCGGTAAAGACCCTGAACCTCGGTACCGAAACTCCTGTCGATGAACTCGTTGCAGCCTGTCAGGCACTTCAGCCAGATGCGCTGGCATTGTCGTTCAGCTCAATGCAAAAACGCCCTCGTCTGATCAGCTCGCTTCAGGAGTTAGCGAATAAGATACCCGCAAGCCTGAGCCTTCTGGCGGGCGGGGAAGGCATCTGCCACCTGCGCGCCCTGCCAGAGCGAATTCAGGTGGTCAGAAAGCTGGAAGACCTGAGTCAGGCGATCAGATCCCTGCAACGCACCAGGAGCGAAAGCAGCGGACAGTAATCAGACAGCGCACCGGTCACGGAATCCGATCCCATCTACGATTAATGCAGGAGATTCCCCATGCCCACCAATCTCTGCGAGCTCGCCGGTATCAGCCACATGGTGCGTCTGATAACTGAACCGGAGCTACGGGAATTACCTGAAGCCATCTTCAGCAGGTACCAACGCCTGGCGGCAGCACAGCCGCTGCAGGCTGACAGGTATGGAGATAAACTCATTCCGGAGGTAACTCCTCGTGACAATGGGTAACTGAGATGAGCGGCACGCTGGTCTGGTTCAGGCGGGATCTGCGCCTTCAGGACAATCCGGCCCTGTTTTATGCCGCCGAAGATGGTCCGCTGCTGCCGATATATATCCTGGATGACCAGCCCCCGAAATTCGCTTCACCGGGAGCCGCCAGTCGCTGGTGGCTGCAGCGGTCGCTCATGGCCCTCGATGCACAGCTGAAAGGACAGTTGCGTATTTTTAAGGCAAGTCCTGAGAAACTGATACCGGCGCTGACGGCCAGCACCGGAATCAGGCGGGTGGTCTGGAACCGCAGTTACGAACCCGAGCAGGTGCAGCGGGATCGGAGAATTGAAATCGCTCTTCAGAAACAGGGAATCAGTGTCCAGTCCTATAATGCCAGTCTGTTGTGGGAACCCTGTAGGGTGTTGAAAAAGGACGGCTCGCCATACCGGGTATTTACTCCCTATTACCGAAACGGATGCCTTAAGCAACCGGCTCCCCGTTTTCCGCTGTCCGCTCCTCAGAGGATTCGCCCTTTAAGAAATGCCCCCGAGGGCTTAACCCTACAGGATAGCGGCTTAGTGCCCCGGCATCTCTGGCACAAACGACTGGAAGCGATCTGGCGGCCCGGCGAAATCGGAGCGGGAGATGTTCTGGCAAAGTTCGTTCAGAAACACCTGAGAAGTTATGACTGCGGACGAGACCTGCCGGCAAAGCAGGCCACATCCCGGCTCTCACCCTATCTTCATTCCGGTGAGCTTTCGCCTAACCAGGTCTGGTATAGCATCCGCAATATCATGGAAGATGCCGGGCCAGATAAGCACGCTGACCGCTTTTTCAGTGAACTAGCGTGGCGGGAGTTCGGCGCTTATCTTCTTTTTCACTGGCCGCAGTTGCCAGCCGAAAACTTCCAGCGCAGGTTTGACCTGTTTGACTGGAAGAAGGACCAAGAAGCGCTGCATGCATGGCAGCAGGGGCTGACCGGTATTCCCATGGTGGACGCAGGCATGCGGGAACTCTGGCAAACCGGCTTTATGCATAATCGGCTGCGGATGATCACCGGCTCATTCCTGGTCAAAAACCTGCTGCAGGACTGGCGTGAAGGAGCGGCCTGGTTCTGGGAAACGCTGGTGGATGCCGATCTGGCCAGCAACAGTGCGGGCTGGCAGTGGGTCGCCGGCTCGGGGGCCGATGCCGCGCCCTTTTTCCGTATTTTCAATCCTGTCACCCAGGGAAAGAAGTTCGATCCTGATGGTGACTATGTTCGCCGTTTCTGCCCCGAGCTGGGACGGTTAAGCAGCAAGTATATCCACACCCCCTGGCTGGCACCCGAAACAGTGCTGCAGCGGGCGGGAATCCGTCTCGGCCAGAATTATCCTTATCCGATCGTTGATCTGCAGCAAAGCCGGCAACGAGCGCTGGATACTTTTACCGAAATGAAACGTGGAGGATATCAGCCCTGAGCCGACAGGTACTCCTCCATGGCACCGGCTTATCGCCAGCCCGGCAGCCAGCTTTCGGCACTCTTCAGCTCTCTCCAGCAGATTCGTCGTGAACGACCACTGACAACCGCCAGTAGCTCAACTTCCAGCTCGGCATTCCCCTGGCCGGAATAAACCTCAGTCACCTGAAAATGTTTCTCACCACTGACCGGCTGGACTGCGGTCCATTTGGACAGCAACAGTTTTCGCGGATTGATTCGATTCGTTGTCCTGCTCATAACATTATTCAGTCCTCTCGGTATGATGCCCGGCCGCTCGTTGCGGTGGCCAGTGCACAGGTCCGCAATCAGGAGCAGACTGCTTTTGATTCCACCACCGACAGCAGACAATGGCTGTTCAGATAGTCTTCGGTTGAAGACTGCCGGTATTCCCGCGATCCGCTCAACCAGGCTAAAGCCGTTTGTCCTGGACAAAACCAATTATCCGACTATATTGATAAGGTATAGCTCACTCTGAACCTGAACACGCAAGGCCATGTTATGAGGGCTGAACCATGAAACTCATCACCTGTTCCTCTGAATCTCCGACGGCCAGAAACCATGAAACCGGAATTGTCGTTGGCATAAGCGCCTGCCTGCTGGGCAATCCTGTTCGCTATAACGGAGGTCACAGCCGATCCCGGCTTTGTCAGAATGAGTTGAGTCAGCATTTCAGCTTTCGGGCTTTCTGCCCGGAAGCGTCGGCCGGGTTCGGCACTCCCCGCCCGACGATGCGGCTCACCGGCAGTCCGGATGCACCGCGACTGACCTTCTCGGATAACCAGCAGCGGGATGTCACCGACCAGCTGATGAAATCCATCAACCCGGTGTTACCGGAATTTGATCAGTTGGATGGCTATATACTCATGAAGAACTCACCCAGCTGCGGAGCTGAGAGGGTGAAGGTCTATCAGGAGAACGGCTATCCCCACGCCGAGCGTAGCCAGGGGCTCTTCACGGCTGCACTGAAACAGCGCTTCCCGGATCTGCCTGTCGAAGAGGAGGGGCGTTTGCATGATTCCCGGTTAAGGGAGAACTTCATTCTAAGAGTCTTCGCCCACCATAATTTTCGACACAGAGTCGACAGTAAGCTGAGCCTATCGGGCCTGACAGCCTTTCATCGCGACTATAAATACGTACTCATGGCCCATAGTCAGATCGAATATCGTGCCCTGGGTCAGCTGCTGGCCTGCGCCGCAAAGAAGGATCTGCCCACCCTCAGAAACGAGTATCGCAGGCGCTTTATGCAGGCGATTTCCCGGCCCGCAAACCGGGGTAATCATTGCAATGTGCTGATGCATATTCTGGGCTACCTGAAGCGAACCCTGAGCGGTAGCACGCGACGAAGCATAGTGGAAGTGATCGAACGTTACCGCCGAGGAGAGGTGAACTTAGCCACCCCCCTGACGCTGATCCACCACTATATCGATCAGTACGGCAGCGAGTACATACGGAATCAGCGCTATCTGCAGCCCTATCCGGCGGTACTGGGGTTAAGTAATCAGCTCTAGTGAAAGCTGCAGATCTTCATGGCAGACACCCGAGCCTGCCGTTGCGCCGAAAGACTGCCGGGATCCGGGTCCCGGTGCTTTCACTGGTAACGAGCCTCTAGACCAAGGCCTCCCGTAACTGTTGCGCTGATTCCGAGTGATTGAATTCAATAAAAGTCAGCAGGTCGGCTTTGGCCAGTGGCCTGCTATAGTGGAACCCCTGAATACAGGGACAGTCGATGGACTGCAGGAAGCGGACCTGGTTTTCTGTCTCCACCCCTTCGGCAACGACCTTCAGGCCCAGGTTTTCTGCCATCGAGACAATACCCTTTACCAGCGCCTTGTCTTCAGGATTTGACAGCAGATCCATGATGAAGGAGCGGTCTATTTTCAACGTGGTGATCGGAAATTTCTTCAGGTAGCTCAAAGAGGAGTAGCCGGTGCCAAAATCATCGATGGAGAGCCCCACCCCCAGCTTTCGTAACTCATGAAGCTGTTTCAGGGTTGCCTTGTCGTCAGCCACCAGCAGGCTTTCGGTGATTTCAAGGGTCAGTCTTTCCGGCGGCAGACCGGTTTCCAGTAACACATCTCTGACCAGTTCAGGGACAGACTGCCGCCTGAACTGTCGATAGGACAGGTTAACGGATACTGACGGAGGGCTGTCAGTCACTGCTGACCAGCTCATTGCTTCCCGACAGGCCTGCCGCAGTACCCATTCGCCAATCGGCACGATAACCCCAATCTCCTCGGCCAGTGGAATAAACATCCCGGGAGAGACGATGCCCTTTTCCGGATGGTTCCAGCGAATCAGTGCTTCGGCGCTGACGATTCTCTCGCTCCTGGCATCCATGATGGGCTGATAGCAGACCGTAAATTCCTGTCGGGTCACCGCCTGGTGCAGAGCATTTTCCAGTTCCCGCCGTTGCTGGGCCTCCAGATCCATCTCCAGAGTGAAAAACTGGAAGTCATTCCGGCCTTTTTCCTTGGCCCGATACATGGCGTTGTCCGCGTTACGCAGAAGAACTTCGGTGCTTTCGCCATCTTCCGGATAGACCGTGACCCCGATACTGGCGGAGATAAAGGCATCATTGCCATCCAGGTGATAGGGCTGGGCAAGACTGTGCAGGATCTTGTTGACGACGTCTTCGACGGCATACAGGCCGGTGAAATCCGCCAGCACGACGGCAAACTCATCCCCGCCCAGCCTGGCGGCGGTATCCGATTTTCTCAGACAGCGAACCAGCCGTTTACCGGCTTCCTGAAGCAACAGGTCTCCGATCGAATGCCCCAGGGTATCGTTCACGTGCTTGAATCGGTCCAGGTCGATGAACAGCACCGCCACCTGGGTGTGATTTCTTTCGGCCCGGTCAAGCGCCCCGGAAAAACGGTCCGCCAGCAGATTTCGATTGGGCAGGCCGGTGAGCGGATCGAAATTGGCCTGATGCAGGATGCGCTCTTCATCTTCTTTGCGTCGGGTAATATCGCTGAACAGGGAGACATAGCCTTCAAGATTGTTATTGCTGTCACGCATTATCGAAATGGCCAGCCATTCAGCATAGGCTTCACCATCCTTTCGCCGGTTCCAGATTTCTCCTTCCCAGGTGCCGTTCGTTTCCAGCGCCCGATATATGCTCTCGTAGTAGGCTTTGTCATGGCGTCCGGACTGCAGCATCGACGGATTTTTACCGATGACATCTTCGGGGTCATAGCCCGTTATTTTGCAGAAAGCACTGTTGACGGTCTGAATGGTGTTATCAGCATCGGTGACCATCACCGCTTCAGTGGCCGTTTCGAAGACGGCGGCAGCCAGCCGTTGCTGCCGCTCCCCTTCCTTCAGCCGGGAAATATCTTCTTTGATGGCAATGAAATTGGTGATCTCTCCACCGGGGTTTTTCAGTGCGCCGATGCTGGCCCTCTCCCAGAAGCCACTGCCGTCTTTTCTGAGATTATAGAATTCTCCGGTCCAGACCCCGCCACCGGTGATCGTCTCCCATAACCGTTTATATTCTCCGACACAGGTCCTGCCGGATTTCAGAAAACGGGGATTTTTGCCGACAACCTCTTCGATCCCGTATCCGGTTATATCTTCAAAGTGCCTGTTTACATATTCGATGCGCCCCTCCGTATCGGTAATGATGACGGATGCCGGGCTCTGCTCCACGGCCAGAGACATCTTTCGCAGAGTCTTATTGGCCGACTCGATATCCTGTTTACTTTTCGCCAGGGCCTCGGTTCGGGAGTCGAGGGATTCAGCCATCTGATTGAAGGCCAGCCCCAGCTGGCCCAGTTCCCCCATTGTCGGATCAACGCCCGAACGTGCCTTCAGATTACCAGCGGCCAGTGCCTTCGCAGATCCGATAAGGTCGCTTATGGGGGCCAGCAGTAATGCCCGGGCTCCGACCCAGCCCAGCAGAAGGGCAAGGGTCACCAGCCCTCCCAACACCATCAGTCGTTGAAAAAGATCTTCCAGAATTCGGGTCTGTAATCCGTCCCGGGGCACAAATGCGGCGATATGGGCGCCGTTGGGAATCCCCGGGACAGAAGTAAAGACGGTGATGGCGTCCCGGCCATCGTCAAGAGTGAAAACTCCGGAACCCTGTTGCTCCCGGAGCACCGACCGGCTCAGGTCGCTGGCGCCGATGGAGGCCGAAACCGGATACAGCCCCTCGGGGTAGGCTGCCAGTACCGTCCCCTGGTCATCAAACACGACGATATGCTCATCCTCCAGTTTGACGACAGAAGCCAGATACTGGCTCAGCCAGGTCAGGCTGAGACCGTTGTTGAGGGTACCGATCACCTGTCTGTCTTCATCGAAAATGGGTTCGGAAAACACCAGAATCGGTTTGCCGGTCAGCACGCCGAATTTAAACGGACTGATCGAAAACCTACCGGTCGCCAGGGCGCTATTAACATTCGGGGATTTCTTAACCAGCACCTTCTTCGGTAACGGGCCGGAACTGCAGACAATATACTTGTCCCGATTCACCATGGAGAAGTTGGTGTACTTCGAATAGAGGCTTCCCACCCGATGCAGCAGTTCGCTGCATGCCGCTTCATCGCCCCCGGTAACTTCTTCGACGGTCGCCAGGCTGGAGAGCAGCTCATGGGAAGCATCAATCAGCCCGGAGAATTTGCTGACGACGGCATAGGTTGATCGATTCAGATCCCGGGTGACTTCATCGACCCTTCGTTCCGCCTCCTGTGAGGCCTTGTAGATATCGAAGAGGATCAGTGGGACAGCCACCAGCAGAGTAATAAACAGAATCCGATGCCTGATGCTCTTCATATAGGCGGCTTTCCATAAGCGTCTTACAGCATGAAGGGGTTAGAGAACAATCTTGTTGTTCGGCGTTTAATCGTGTTCGATGCTACTGATAGTGAAGGAAAAATTTTATCCGCCAACACTTCTTACCAGAATGACTGTAGTCAAGACAGCGAATCGGCTGATACGGACATACTGACTCCCCCTGATCAGGTACCCGATCCTGCCAGTCCCCGGGCGTCCGCCATACATCCACCACCAGATCCACCACCAGATCCACCACCAGATCCACCACCAATCCCATCACCGGTAGCGCCTCTGAGAAAATCGCCTCGGCCTCCTTACTTGCAGACGGCATCACTGATCAGGCTGACTTTGCGGTCGGAACAGAACCAGCAACGAGCGGCAACGCCTCGGACCGGCTCTCCGGTCAGATTGACAGTCTGAGCAGCCAATCCTAGTCTTCAGACTATATCTGATGATTTTTCTACGGGGATAACGGAGATGATCTCTCCGGATCAGCCCCCGGAGTGGGCCTGTTATGCCGGATGAGCAGCAGTCTCAGAACGAATCGGCCGGTAAGCCGGCCCCGACCACCGATAAGCATGCCGGGGAGAAAGCTCCGGCAAAACAGCATACGCCTTCAAGCTTTCTTTTCCAGACTGGAATTACCCCTCCCCTGAGGCCCCGGCCACTGGACTGGTTTGTTCTGGTCAACACCGGCCTTTTCCTGGCCCTCTGTGTCTTCACCTACTTCGAGCGCTTCCTGCAGTACCGGGGCGCCGCCAATATCCACGAGTTTTTTATCTATGCCCTGGCGATTCTGGCCAGCATTGCCTGGCTGTGGATCCACTTTCGCCGCTATGATTTTGAAGCCTCACTGCTGATCCTGCTGGAGGCGGGCATCCTGATGCATTTTGCCGGCGCCTTCGTCCAGTTTGACGACCATCGCCTGTACGACCTCTATCTGCTGGATGTCCGCTACGATAAATACGTACATTTCACCAACGCCTTTGTCGGCGCGCTGCTGGTCTGGAAGATTCTATGTCTGCGACAGTTTTTCCCCAGCGGCGTGAACATCGTGTTTGTCCCCCTGATCGTACTGGGCCTGGGCTGTATTGTTGAAATCGTGGAATACCTGGTGATGACCACCGTCCAGCAGAATGGGGTGGGGGGCTATCACAACAATATGCAGGATCTGATTTCTAACCTGGCCGGCAGCATTCTCGCCACCCTGGTCCTGCAGTACCGGGCCAGACTTCAGGTGAAAAAGGCCGGGACAGGATGACTGATCCCTCATCGTTGAGAAGCATGGATGCCGGGATTTCAGGAACCGCTTCGAGTCGCAGCGGAGACTCTGTCCCCTGCCGGCGTCCCTGGTTCAGCGCCCTGGAGCTGGTACTGATCAGCAGCGGTTTTTTCACCATTGTCTGGTATATAGGCCCCAATCTGAACAATAACGGTCTGGCTCCCTTACTCACCGTCACTCTGGGCCTGTTCCTGTTCTATGTGGGCTACGCCTCGCCGGTAATGGTTCATCGGGATGACAGTCGTGAGCGAGGAGTGGGCAACTGGCGCACCCTGTTCGTTCGCACCGATAATCTCAGAGAAGCCCTGCGGCCATTCCTATGGCTGACACTGATCGGCACCCTGATCATCACCGCACTGACACTGCTGCTGCAACCGGAGATTTTCGCCCGAATCCACTGGCAGGCTTTCGGACTTAAGCTGGGCCTTTACCTGATCAATGCCTCGGGCCAGGGATTGCTGTTTCTCTCCTTCTTTATGCTGCGGTTAAAGGTATTGCTTCCCTCTCCGGCGGAGAGCGGGGACGGCGCAGGCCGGCACCGGCTTCTGGTCAGTGGCTGCTGCGCGCTGCTGTTCGCACTCTATCATCTTCCTAACCCGGCGCTGATGCTGGTCACCCTGCTGATCGGATTTGCCGCTTGCTGGATCTACTATGCCACTCCCAACCTGCTTATTGCGGTCTGCTCCCATGCCTTTCTGGGGACTCTGCTGCATCAGCTGCTGGAGATGCATATGCGTATTGGCCCTTTTTACTGGCAGAGCGATCTCTATATTTTCCGAACCCTGTTCCCGCCGGTACGGGATCTGATCGGCAATCTGTTCTGAGCGACCGACCGGGAAGCTTAAACGGAGCCGTAAATAATCGCTGAGCAATCAGCTGACAGACCGGGTACGAGCCGCAACCGGATTCTTCGGATACGCCGGGAAAATGCACGCTGCCCGACCTGTCTGATGGGACGACGGGACAATGCAAAGCCTGACTGGATGGTTTGTCCGCAATCCGGTGGCAGCCAACCTGCTGATGTTTCTGATCCTGGCACTGGGAGCCCAGGCCTTTCTGTTCAGTGTCCCGCTGGAAGTCTACCCCCGTGTCAGACCGGACGTAATTGATGTCGACATCGTCCTGCCCGGCGGCGCTCCCCGGGAGGTCGAAGCGAGCATCAGTATCCGGGTGGAAGAGGCGCTGCAGGATCTGGAAGGGATCGAGCAGCTTCGTTCCGTCTCCCGTGAAGCCCATTCCCGGGTCAGCGTTGAAGTCAGCCCCGGCTACGACCCCCGAGAACTGCTGGACGATATTAAAAGTCGGGTCGAGGCCATCGACAGCCTCCCCAGCCAGGCCGAGCGTCCTCGCGTTCATGTCAATCAACGCCGTCTCGCTGTACTCAGCCTGATCCTGTACGGCGACAAAGCTGAGATGGAACTGCGACGCCTGGCCGAGCAGGTTCGCGATGATCTGACCCGGCTGCCGGAGGTGACCCAGGTGGTTCTGGACAGCCCCAGAGCCCGGGAGGTCGCTATCGAGGTCCCGGCGCGGGTCCTGAAAGAGTACGGACTGAGTCTGGCCCGGGTGGCCGCCGCGGTTGAAAGAGCGTCCCTGAACCTCTCCGCCGGCAATATCCGCACTCAGGGGGCCGACATTCTGGTGCAGACCCGGGGACAGGCCTACAGCGTCGAACAGTTTGGACGGATAGCCGTCCTCTCCGACATCGACGGTAGTCGGGTGAAGCTGGGAGATATCGCCCGAATCAGCAACGGCTTCGAAGAAAATCGGGTCAGGATGCGCTTCAACGGCGTGCCGGCCATGGCCATCGATGTCTATCGGGTCGGAGATCAGAGCGCCATCCGCATCGCCGATCAGGTGAAGTCCTATATCCACGAGCAACAGTCGCAGATGCCTGAAGGCGTATCACTGGAGTACTGGCGGGACCGCTCGCAGATCATCAGAACCCGACTGCAGGGCCTGAGCTACAACGCCCTCCAGGGCGGTGCCCTGGTGCTGATCCTGCTGGCCCTGTTCCTCAGGCCGAAAGTAGCGTTCTGGGTCAGCGCCGGCATCCCGGTAACCTTTATGGGCTGTTTTCTGGTGATGTCGCTGCTGGATGTCACCCTCAACGTCGCCAGCCTGTTCGCCTTCGTGCTGGTGCTGGGCCTGGTGGTCGATGATGCGGTGGTAACCGGGGAAAATATCCACACCCATTTCGGCCGCCACGGCGACGGCCTGCGTGCTGCTGTGGAAGGTACCCGGGAGGTCACCGTACCGGTCACCTTCGGTATTCTCACCACCCTCGCCGCTTTTGTTCCCCTGCTGCTGGTGGAAGGTCGCCGCGGTCCGCTGGTGGAGCAGATTCCGCTGGTGGTGATCCCGGTGCTGATTTTCTCGCTGGTGGAATCGAAACTGATCCTGCCGGCCCATCTGCGCTCACTGACGCCTCCCGACCAGCACAACGCCTTCTTTCGTCTGCAGCAGGGGGCAGCGTCGGTGCTGGAGAACATCGCGGACCACCTCTACCGTCCGCTGCTGAGACTGGTGATGTCCCAGCGCTATCTGGCGCTGGCAAGCCTGCTGGGTTTTTCGCTGATCGTGCTGGCTCTGGTGCTCAGCGGCTGGACCCGTTTTCTGTTTACCCCCAGGGTCCAGAGCGAACTGGCTACCGCCACCCTCACCATGCCGGCCGGAACGCCCTTTGCCGCTACCGATCAGCAGGTCCGCCGCCTCACGGAAGCGGCCCGGCAACTGCGCGACCGCTACCGGGACAATCAGGGTCAGCCGCTTATCACCCACATTCTCTCCACCTCCGGCTCGGACGGACGCAGGATTCAGCCCAACCTGGGGCGGGTGATGTTTGAGATGGTCCCCCTGGAGGAGCGTACCCTGCCCATCAGCAGCGCCCGACTGATCAGAGAGTGGCGGCAACTGGTCGGCCTCGTCCGGGGGATCGAGGCGGTCCACTATCGGGCCGAGATCGGCAGGACCACCGATCCTCTCAGAATCCAGCTGCGAGGCGACGATCCGCAACAATTGCGGGCGCTGGCGCTGGAACTGCGCCAGCGTCTGCACAGCTACCCGGAACTGTTTGATATCACCGAGCTGGTTTCCGACAGCAAGCAGGAACTGCAGCTGAAAATCAGGCCCACAGCGCAGATGCTGGGCGTCACCCTGGAGGCGCTGGCCTATCAGGTGCGCCACGGTTTTCACGGCTATGAAGTCCAGCGTATTCAACAGGGACGAAACGAGATCCGGGTGATGGTCCGCTATCCCGCCAGCGAGCGTGCCTCCCTCGACGCCCTGAACAGAATGACCATCGCTACCCCGGCCGGTAAGCAGATACCGTTGCATGAGGCGGCGATGCTGTCCTCGGTTCAGAGCCCCTCCAGTATCTTTCGGGTCAACCGGCACCGAATTCTTGAGGTAAGCGCCGATGCCAACAAGGAAACCGCCGATCTCAACCGGATCCGCTCGGATGTCGACCATTTCCTGCAGCAGCAGCTGTCCCGCTATCCCGAAATCAGTTACAGCTTTGAAGGGGAAGCGAAAGAACAGAGGGAATCCTTCAGAGGACTGT
Organism: Motiliproteus sp.; assembly: GCA_965230185.1. Taxonomy (GTDB): domain Bacteria; phylum Pseudomonadota; class Gammaproteobacteria; order Pseudomonadales; family Balneatricaceae; genus Motiliproteus. The sequence continues at coordinate 630,866 of OZ245995.1, read as the reverse complement.
ACTGGGGGCTCGGAGTGGTTGTGTTTGTTGTCTACGGGCTGCTGGCAATTCCTCTGGGCTCCTATCTTCAGCCGCTGATTGTGATGTCGGTGATTCCCTATGCGATGGTGGGCGCGGTGATCGGCCACTGGATTATGGACATCGATCTGACCATGATGAGCCTGCTGGGCATGTTGCCACTGGCCGGGGTGGTGGTGAATGACTCGCTGATTCTGGTGGACTATATCAACCGACGGACAGGCAGAGGAGAGCCCCTTATCCGGGCGGTGCGCCGCGCCGGGCGTGCCCGCTTCCGCCCGGTAGTGCTCACTTCCCTGACAACCTTTGCCGGCTATCTGCCGCTGATATTCGTCGACAACACCCAGGGGCAGTTTATTATCCACATGGCGGTTTCGATCGGGTTCGGCGTCCTCTTCGCCACTCTGATCACGCTGTTGATGGTGCCGGCCCACTACCTGATCCTGGAGGACCTGAAGGCGATCTTCGCTGACGATATCCGGCAGGCGGACAGCAGAGAATAAGAGGGCTCAGCGCCTCTCCGTCGCACTTAGTCTGCGGACATTGCCTAAACTGTGGCTATAGCCTTCGGCTCGGGGACCAGGGCCGATCCGCAGTGGTTGTTCAGACCACAGCCGCGAACGCCGACTCTACGGGCACCATAGGAGAGTCCCATGTATAACGCAGTTCTGAAACACGGGAGCGCACTCTGTTTCACCCTCATTCTGCTGGCAGGCCTTCAGACCGCCGGCGCCCGGGAAAGCCAAAAACAACCCTCTCTTTACGACAGACTGGGTGGACTTGCACCCATTTCGGTGGTGGTCAGCGATTTTATCGACATTCTGGTGCCCGATAGCATTCTGAACGCCAACCCCGCTATCGATGCGGCGAGAAAGCGGGTGCCGACTGCCTATCTGAAGTATCACGTCACCGCCCTGGTCTGCCAGACGACCGGCGGCCCCTGCCGGTATCATGGCCGGGGGATGAAGCCCAGCCATGCGGAGATGGCCATTACCGAGCAGGAATGGGATCGGATGGTCGTGCTCTTTAAGGAGGTGCTGGCGAAACACCGGGTGCCGACCCGGGAGTCACAGGAGCTGCTGGATATCGTCGGCTCGACAAAAGCGGATATCGTGGCTGCAAAATGAAATGCGGGGGACGCTCAGACGCCCCCGGCAATCTTCGTGCACTCAATCCGGCCTGATGTTGCGGTTGCTACGGAACAGGTTATCCGGATCCCACTTCGCCTTGATGGCCGCCAGCCGCTTCAGCCCGCGACCTAGCGCCGCTTCGGTTCGCTCCGGTCCTTCGTCCTCGGTCAGGAAGTTGATATAGGTACCTCCGGTCGAGAATGATTTCAGATCGTCCCACACCTCACGCACCCAGCCGATATTCGACTCGTCATGGTCAGGCCGCTCCCAGGATCCTGCAATATTGAGCACGAAATGGGCGTCCCGGTTAGCAGCCGGCGAATGGTCGGGGCCGAGCTGGTTCAATGCGCCCTCAAGCTGAAACAGAATCAGGGCGGAATGGGGTGAGGGGATTGTCCGGGCATGCTGTATCACCCGCTGACACAGGGCCGGTTCGATACCCGGAAGGTACTCGCTCTTCCAGTAATAACGTCTGCCCCTGGGCTGGGTGGCGTCGAGCAGCGACTGCATCTGTATATAGGGGCGCCGTACCAGCACATCACCGACGGGCTTGCCAAAAGCTTTGATGGGGGCGACCGCTTTCTCGCCCTCCTCCGGCCCGCCGCTGTAACAGGCCAGCATGGCAACGATCGGTTTGCCATGCATGGTATCCGGTAGCCAGGGAGCAGGCGGGGCAGGACGCATAATCAAGGCGAGAGTCAGTTCCGGCGGAGCCTTTTCCGCCAGGGTCCGGTAGAGTTCAAGCACCCCGGATGCCTCGCTGGCCGGCCAGGCCACCAGTCCTCCGATCACCTCAGGCCCGACCGGGTAGAGTCGATAGTCGATACCGGTGACCACCCCGAAATTGCCGCCCCCACCCCGCAGCCCCCAGAACAGGTCCGCATTCTGCTCGTCGCTGGCACGCACCAGCCGGCCATCTGCGGTCACCACATCCATAGCCACCACATTGTCGGCGGCCCAGCCCCAGCGCCGGGTCAGATATCCGAACCCACCGCCCAGGGTGAGACCCGCGATACCGGTCTGGGAAACAAAGCCGAGTACGGTCGCCAGCCCATGCAGCTGGGTTTCACGATCCACATCCCCCAGCAGACAGCCGCTCTGTGCGTGGGCGATTCTCTGTTGCCTGTCCACCCATACCCCGCGCATAGAGGACATATCGAGCATCAGCGCCCCCTCGGCGACAGCCAGGCCGGCGATGTTATGGCCACCGCCCCTGATGCAGAGCAGCAGATTGTGTTGTCGGACGAACCTCACAGCGCTGATTACATCGTTAATCCCCAGGCAGCGGACGACGAGTGCCGGTTTTCGATCGATAAGTGCATTCCAGAGGGTTCCGGAGTCATCAAAGCCGGGGTCACCGGGTCGCAGCAGGGAGCCCTGGAGGCACTGCTTCAGTCCTTCCAGCGCCAGCGGCTGCAGCTCAACATCACGACCTTCCACTGTTTTCAGAATCATGGTCAGGTCTCCTGTCGCTCAGTCTTCGGGAATGTCAGGGCCATGGCACGGTTCAAAGGGTCGTCACACCGGGCAGCGTGTCATGACACCACGGGATGCCTGCCAGTCAGTATGGACCATGACGGAGTCTGGCAGGATCTGTCTGAGTTGCGATCATCCGGGTTGGTCACGGTCGGGAACTCAGCGCCGCACGGCAATGACCTCCAGAAATTCACCGCCGGTAATCTTCAGGGTGTCGTTGTAAACCTCACTGTTACGGGCATAGATGTCCGCCAGTTGTTTTCTGAGCGTGAGGCGCTGACGCGGATCGGCAACGTCAAAAGCGCGCTTAACCGGACCAAAATAGCGGGCGAAAAATTCCACCAGCTCCCGGACACCGAATGGATAGTGCCACTGAGGATAGATTCTGCGGATCAGCTGGATGTTGGTGAAATCATTAACCAGGCGCTCCATGACCGTTGCTTCGTCACCCCAGAGAAGCGGAGGTATCGCCCCGGCCGGGGGAGGTACGACCGCCGCAACGGCTTTAAACATCTGAGCCGGCATACTGTCGGAAGTCCAGTTGGCCATGATCAGTCGACCACCCGGTCGCAGTACCCGGGCCAGCTCTCCGACCACCACCTCCGGACGCGGCGCGAACATCGCCCCAAACATGCTGACAGCCACATCAAAACCGGCGTTCGGGCAGGGAATATCCTCAGCATCGCCGACCTCAAAGCAAGCGTTCAGCCCTTCCTCATGGCTTCGTTTACGGGCATGCCCGATAAGATTAGCGGCGATATCGATCCCGGTGACCTGTGCGCCTTTCCTGGCGGCGGGAATTGCCGTCTGTCCGGCGCCGCAGGCAACATCGAGCAGCCGCTGCCCAGCCTTAATATTCCAGTGGTCCATCACTTCCACAGCGCCGGCCTGCATATAGGTGGCAAAAGTGGCGTAATCTCCGTCCTCCCAGGTCGCCTTCATTCTGGCTTTGATTAGATCCACCGCGGACTGAGTTTCAACCGGCCTGGATTTGATCGCTGTATAGGACATGGCAATCACCTCTTGTTGTTATCGTTGCTTATCGATGACACCAGTATGAAAAACCTGAGGATACTGAACCAGTACAACATCTGTAGTATCGGCCCCGGGATCCGCGCTGAGAGCGGCCAGCAGCATTCTTTATAATCAGCTAGTTACATGCTCTTTAACATTCAGCGTCCGATCGTTTCGCTGAAAATTCTGCTATTCGGGTACATAATTTGTACCAGGCGGTGTGTAAAAGCCTCAGAGCCGTGACGTAGGTCGGATTCCGGGTCAAGCGCCGGACGTTTTCGGCGGGAGGCACTGCCAGCATCCGCCGGAATTTTTGGATTATCCACAGGTCACTGCCATGAAAGGTTATGGTCAGTTTTGCCCGATCGCTAAAGCTTCAGAGGTACTCGGTGAGCGCTGGACCAATCTGATCATCCGCGAACTGGGTGCCGGCAGCGAAAGCTTCAGCGACCTGCGCCGCGGGATGCCGTTGATCTCGCCAACTCTTTTGTCCAGCAGACTGAAATCGCTGGAACACTCCGGGGTCGTAGAGCGACAGGACAGCGACGGGCATATCCGCTACAGGCTCACCAGAGCCGGCGAAGAGCTCACCCCGATCATCGCCCAGCTGGGCATCTGGGGGCACCGCTGGGTCCGCAGCGACCTGGCCGAAAAGGACCTGGACCCCTCGCTGCTGGTCTGGGATATCCACCGGAATATCGACACCGGTTTGTTCACAGGAGAGCGCACCACCATCAATATCGAATTTAGCGACCACACCTCCGCTATGCGTTTCTGGTGGCTGGTTGTTCGCGATGATGATGTCGATGTCTGCCTGAAAGACCCCGGCTATGAGGTGGATCTGAAAATAACCACCGACCTGCGCACGCTTACTGCCGTATGGATGGGGGACATGACCCTGATGAAGGCCCTGCGGGAACGGCTGATCGAACTGGCAGGAGACAGCGCCCTGAAAAAAAATATCAGCGCCTGGTTCGGCACCAGCTATTTCGCAGATGTGAAACCGGTCAGAAAATAGCAGATGAGCACAGCAGGCTACCCCTCTGAACAAGTGATTATCAATGGCTGACTGCAGAACACGGTTCTTCGCTATTCAGAGCCTGCTCTCTTCAAGCAGTTTTCTCAGAAGCCTGATCCGATGCTGATTCTCTTCATCGTTTCTGAACGCCAGCACCAGTGCTTTTTTCATAAGGATCTGCGCCGTCTCGATCTCTCCGATCCCATCCTTCTCCGCCAGGTAAGTCATCACGAACGGGTCCGTAATCGCGCAGTCCTGCCGCCCCACCAGAAGCATCTTTAACAACGACATCTCGTTGGGTGCATAGACCACGTTATCCGGTGCCTTCCGGGCCGCTCCCGCAATCTCTTCGGGGTAGACGTAGGAGCTGACAAGGCCGACTCTGTGATGTCTGAACAGCTCATCAAGCGTCTGATAATCAAGAATCTTATCAGAGAGCTTGAGTATACCTATCCATGACCAGTCGATAACCGGGGAGGCGGTAAAGCCATCGTGAACCTCTTCAGGCCAGGCGGGAAAATAACCGACATACTCTTTTTCACGAGCGACCTTCTGGGCTCTTTTCCAGGGGTAGTAATCAACCAGTAAAGTGATGTTCTCCTGTTTAAGAAGAGCCCTGAGTTTCTGGATCGAATTTCCCTGTGTCGACATCTGAGCACTGGAGTACGGTTCCCAGTTTAAGGACGCAATTTTCCAGGTTTCCTGTCCGTAAAGGGGGGAAGAGATAAGAACCATCTGGATAATGAAAACAGAAAAGAATCGCGATCCCATCCGGTTCCCTCGCTACGCAGAGATGACAGGAGTGTCTCAACTGACCGGCCCTCACAGAAGTCCGAGCACGTTGTTAAAAGTAGCACAGCTGACAAATATCATCGTCGGCATAAATCAACAACAGATCCGGAATTAAAACAGCCTCTGCCGCTTCTGGCGGGCTCCGGTCCAATCTGTTCACACAGCAGCAAGCTCAGGTTTTCTGACCGGCATCCAGTAACCTGACCAGGGCTTGCAGAGCAATGTCTGCCTCTTCAAACTGAAACGCCTGCACATACCTGTCCAGTTCCCCGAGCGGCACCGGAAAGTGTCCGCCCAGAGCCCTCCGGATCTGTTCGAGTTGTTCCGATGCCTCAGGATTTGCTTCGTTCAACTGCTTCTTAAGGCCTGTCAGCAGGGGCTGTAAAACGGCCAGATCGGGTATTCCCTCACGGCAGTGCACGGGGGGTTCTGTCGCCATTGCCGTCAGTCGCTTCAGGCCGGCCATCAACCGTGACAGGGCGGCTTCGAAGGCCTCCCTTCCGGCGTCGCTGGCCACTCCACTTTCCAGCGCGGTTTCCAGTTGCGATACCGACCGGAACAGTTCCTGTGCTCCCAGATTGCCCGCTACACCTTTTAGAGTATGAGCCAGCCGTCGGGCCTGTTCGACCCGTCCGAACCTGAGTGCTTTTTCCAGCTGCTCTGCAGCATCATGGTGGTCCTGATGAAATTCCACCAGCAGCTTGCGGAACAACCGGCGATTACCACCCACCCTGCTTAATCCGATGGCAAGGTCGATGCCGGGCAGCTTATCGGGCAGCTCCTCCCGGTCCCGGATAGTAGCGGATGCGGGTACCTCAGCCGGCATGACAGGAAGCCAGCGGGCCAGGGCCCTGTACAGCAGCATCGGCTCCACCGGTTTCCCCACATGGTCGTTCATCCCTGCATCCAGGCATTTCTTCTGATCGGCAGAGAGTGCGTGAGCTGTCATGGCGATAATGGGTAATTCCCTGAAGCGTGTATCTTCCCGAATCACCGCAGTGGCCTGATAACCATCCATATTTGGCATCTGGATATCCATCAGCACCAGCTCGAACCGCTTCAGACGCACGGCCTCCACTGCTTCCAGACCATCACGAGCGATGGTGACGCTGAGTCCCACGGACTCCAGCAACTCCCGAGCGACTTGCTGGTTGGTGGGATTGTCCTCTACCAGCAGTATCCTGGCGGGTTGAAAAGCCGGCAACGGCTCCTTTGTGGCGGTCTCGGACTGAGCAGGCATCCTGGCTGTCTCTGCAACCTCAGCCTGCTCAAACCAGAGACTGAATGAAAACGCACTTCCCCGTCCTGGTTCGCTGCTTACAGTGATTTCTCCGCCCATCTGCTTCACCAATCGCTGGCTGATAGTGAGACCGAGACCTGTCCCCCCATATTCCCGCGTGGTCGAGTCGTCTGCCTGAGTGAACGCCTGAAACAGAGTCCGCTGTTGCTCGACGGTCATACCGATGCCCGTATCCTGAACTCTGAATCGCAGCAGCGCTTTTCCATCGGCAACGGTCACAGGATCGATTTCCAGTCGCACCCAGCCTGAATCGGTGAATTTCACAGCATTGCTGATCAGGTTGGCCAGTACCTGCTTCAGCCGCAGCGAATCACCAGTCAGTTGTACAGGCGTGCCCGGCGCCATCAGCAGCTCAAAGCCAAGGTGGTTGGAACGGGCTTTAGCGGCAAAGAGACTGGAAAGATCTGCTATCACCGCTTCCAGAGAAAAATCGATCCGCTCCACCTTCAGCTTTCCGGCTTCAATTTTGGAGAAGTCCAGAATGTTGTTGATGATCTCCAGCAGATAGCGGGTGGAAGATCGGATTCGGCTGAGGTACTCCCTTTGCTGGTGGGTCAGAGTGGTATTCAGGGCCAGGTGGGCATTACCAAGGATGCCATTCATAGGGGTGCGGATCTCATGACTCATGGTGGCCAGGAACGCACTTTTCGCGGCACTGGCTTCATCGGCGCGAAGTCTGGCGTGCTCCAGATCCCGGGTGCGTTTCTGTACCTGCTCCTCCAGCTCCTCCGTGGTCCGCACCAGGATCACCTGTTCCCGTGCCCGGGCCTTTTCTTTCTCCTTGCGCAGCAGGTTGATATGGTCGGCCAGCGCCAGGGAAAAGAGAACCGCTTCGATCCAGAGCCCGATCCGTCCTCCCCAGATGGTGAGGAAGCTCGTCTCGCTGATGCCAAACCAGCGCCCCAGCGAGAAGGTGAAGAAAAGGCCGGCAATCAGCCAGGCGATCGTGTAAAAACGTGCCCGCCGCTCACCGGAGTACCAGATCCAGGCACCGAGAAAGGGGAAGATAAGAATATAGAGACCAAGGCCACGCAGCACATATCCCGTCAGCTCCTTATAGCCCGCCAGTAGCAGGGCGGCCCCCGCCGCAGCTACCAGAACGCCCAGTTTAAAGAACCGGTCCAGCCGGGGAGTATGCAGATGGGTTTTCAGAAAGACCCGGCTGAACTGGATCAGGGAGCCCATGGTGGCGGACATCAGCAGAATATGTAGTTGTTCGGTCAGCGGTACCGACTCCGTATAGAGGTAGCGATGCCCCAGGCCCAGATTCGCAAAGCCAAAGGCCGTCGTTGCAACCATATAAACGACGTACCAGAAATACTCCGGCATCCGGGTGGAGCAAAAGATAAACAGGTTATACAGCAACATAAACAGCATGCCGCCGAAATAAGCGCCCATAACCAGTCCGTTCAGTTCCCTCCAGTCGGAAAACTCTTCAGGCGACCAGAGTCGCAGATGGGCATCAAGCAGTCCGACTTCCTGATAAACCATTCGGATCAGGACACGAGTCGTCGAACGGGCCGCAGTTTCCACCGGAATCACGAAGGACTCGGTAGCAATCGGGCGGTTGCTGAACGGCCTCCTGTCGCCCAGCCGGATGCTGCGGACCGTCCCATCCGCAGCAATCATATAGGCGTCCAGGTAATCGGTGTGGGGATAGGTTGCTTCGATCAGCCAGGACACCGGCTGATCCGCAGGATTAATCGCCTTCAACTCCACCCACCAGGCCGAACGGCTTATCCCACGGTTGATAACTTCGCGATCAAGGGGAACGAAGCGCTTCCCTCCATCGGCCGACAGAATATCTTCGAAGGTCAGCTTCTGCCCCGGGTCTTCAAGCATAGAGACGAACGCATTGGCCCGCTGCCCCGTCAGGGTGGTCGTCAGATCCAGGTATTCCGTCGGAGTCGACCCGGCCACAGCGGCCGGAATCAGCAACATTGTAATCCCTGCCCAGATCCGGAACAGCAGCACCATCGGCCACGGCGACCGGTTGCGACACTCCCCGGAATCCGATCCGGATCTGAAACAAAAGAACATTGTCGGATTATTCTCCCCGGCCTCTGAAGTACAGGTCCAGTCGCAGTTCCAGCGCATCGATGTCAAGGGTATTTTCGCCTGAGACAGTGCGACTGTAGCTGAGCCAGAGCATCACTGGCAGCTTAAACTGACGTAACCGGAAGCCCAGGGAGGATTTGACCATAAACCGCTCCCAGCCGGTACCATCAACCTTTGCCAGCGAACCGCTGTATACCATCTGCCGGGCATTAAATCTCTGTCGCCGCTCTCTCCCCTGGTGGTCGTAGATAAAGGTCATACCAAGTAGAAGATCCCAGCTGGCAAATGGAATCCGGTATTGTGGCTCCAGTCGCAACTGGTGGTGGACCGCAGGCTGAAATTCCATTCGCAGGGTCTGGCTGCTGTCCAGAGGAGAAATCACCTGTCGATTGCCACTAAGCCCATAATCATGGCGGGTCTGCAGATTAATAAAAAAATTTTCCGTGAACTGGTAATCCGTCCAGGACCAGAGACTCAGATCCCACTGCCCATCCCCCGTTGCCAGATCCTCAGAATCCAGAGGGTCGGCGACATGCCCGGTTGGCGCCCGAACGCCCCCCCCCAGAGAAAATCTGAAGCGAGCCCGGTTGCCACCGACGATTCGTTGTTTAACGCCGAGGAACAGATCTCCCCAACCGGACTGCTCAGGATCAGTATCATCCAGGCTCGCAACGGCGGCATTCACCGCAGCCTGCTGAGGGGCTGGCAGCAACCCGAACGACGGGCCCTGATTCAGGGTCGTGCGCTGACGAGTGCCATGGCTGAACCAGGGCAGCCATGCTCCCAGGGTCAGATCGTCAGTGATGCCATAGTCCAGAATGATATCGCTGCGCGACTGGCGGTAACGGGCCTTATTCTGCAGGTTCCAGGCACCGGGCAGCGTAGTGGGAACTCCGTTTTCGGCCAGCTTTTGCAGACCGATATCTCCCAGCGGCCGGCGCTCCCCGTTGGCACCGTACCAGCTGTCAGCCTCGGCCACATTCTGATAGAAGCGCAATCGCCAGGACTCCTCAGGCAGCAGCCGGGCGCTGAGCGCTGCTGCCTGAGGAGGCAACAGCAACGCCAGAACCATTATGATCAGGCCGCTGACAGCTCCGGACCGGCACTTTTGTGTAATAGCGTTCACTCGGTTTCCAGCCGCTCATGCAGGTCGGAATATTGTCCGATCCGCACCTGGACAGGCTCTGCCAGCGCTCGTACTGTCATGCAGTTGCGGCCTTTATTTTTGGATTCGTAGAGAAAGCTATCGACGCCGTCGATGAGCTGTCGGGCTTTCGTTGTTCGCTGCGGAATGATTGCCGTACCACCGATGCTGAAAGTCAGCATCTCCTCGGTCGGTGATGCGGGATGGGGAAGACACAGCCCACGGATCGCGTCCAGTATGCCCCGGCCCACCTTGCGAACTCCGTCCAGATCGGTATCGGGCAACACGCAGGCAAACTCTTCACCACCATAGCGGGCAATAAAATCCGGGGGGCGCTGCGCCTGGGAAGCCAGAACGTCAGCGAGTCGCTTCAGGCAGCTGTCGCCGGCAACATGGCCGTAATGATCGTTGTAGCATTTGAAATGATCGACATCCATCATCAGCAGTCCCAGGGGTGACTGAGCTCGCTGGGAGCGCGTCAGCTCCTGTTGCAGGAACTGGTCAAAGCGGCGCCGGTTGGCCAGACCGGTGAGCCCGTCGGTCAGAGAGAGCGCCAGTACCTGATCATGCATTTGCTGAAGTTGCCGCTTCTGCTGCAGCAGGGTCAGCTGAACCCGAACCCGAGCGCGAACGATTTCCGGTCTTATCGGTTTGGAGATGAAATCAGCCCCGCCCATCTCCAGCCCCCTGACCTCATTCTCCTCGGAGCTGCGGGCGGTAATAAACAGGATCGGTATATCCGCCGTATCGGGATCGTTCTTGAGAGCCTTACACACCTCAAAGCCATTCAGTCCGGGCATGGCGACATCCAGCAGAATCAGATCCGGTCGCGGCAGCGCCCGGGCCAGGGCCAGTCCCCGGAGGCCATCGGTAGCCGCTTTGATCCGGTGTTCATTCCTGAGAATGCTGTTCAGTATGTTGAGACTGAGCCGATCATCGTCGACGATCAGGATTACAGGCTGGTCCGGATTGTTCATAAACGCATTACCGGTGCGGGAAGCTGATCCGGTTCCCGGTATCGGCAGGTGATGACGAGCGAATTTACGGCAGCCGTGGCAGCGGCAATCGTCGCCGCAAGCCGGGCACAATGTCCCGGCCCGGAAACAATCTGCGTCGGGAAAGAAAGACTTATCGACAGACTAGGCGGGGTCAAGGCAGTCGCTTCCTGTTTCACACTGGTTGATGGGGAGGGATATTCTGAAAGTCGTTCCGGATCCCGGCTTACTGTCTGCCTCGATGTGGCCATGGTGTTTCCTGACGATATCACTGGTCAGAGACAGGCCCAGCCCGGTGCCGGTGCCTGCAGGCCTTGTGGTAAAGAAAGGATCGAAAATCTGCTCAAGGTGTCGGATTTCGATGCCTGAACCGGTATCTGATATTTCTATCGATACGGTTGTCGGATCTGTCTGCCGGGTTCTGACGGTTATTTCGCCGTATTTCTCTATCGACTGAGCGGCATTCACCAGCAGATTAACGAAAACCTGACTCAGTTGAGAGGGCAGGCATTCGATATTCGGCATATCGCCATACTCTTTTACCAGCCTGGCTTTGTGTTTTATTTTGTTGTTAACAATATTGAGCGAGCTGTCCAGCCACTTATGAATATCTTCTGACTGCCATTCCGCAGGGCCGGGGTGCGAAAAGGTCTTCAGGTCCTGAATGATCCTTTTTACTCCTGCCACCCCTTCCCCGGACTCCCTTATCAGCTCAAGAATGTCATTTTTTTTACGTTCCAGTTCAGCCTGTTTACCGGGAGGTCCTGTGACAGAAGCCGCCGACTGAATTGCCGCCGAAGCGGCCATTCTCCCCTGGCACCCATCCGACCATTCAAACAGTTCATGAACACAGAGTTCCAGCTCTTTCAGATTAGAGCCTATGTAGCTGACCGGGCTGTTGATTTCATGAATAATTCCCGCCGCCAGTTCCCCCAGAGAAGCCATCTTCTGCATTTGTGACAGCTGTTCCAGCGTATCCTGCAGCTCCTTCCGCAGTGCATTCTGTTCCCTTCGGAAGAACTGATCAGACCGGCGACGACCGGCGCTGCCCTCAGGTTCTGCGATCCCGGAGAGCGCCGCAGGCAGCTGACCCGCCCGCCCGAACTCACGCTTTTCGAGCAGGTGATTCACCTGATTTCTGACCCGCGCTCTGACCACCTCAGGTGGTACCGGCCTGGAAATAAAGTCATTGCCGCCCAGCATAAGACCCCGAACCTCGTCCGTTTCGGAGCTGCAGCTGGTCACAAAAATGACCGGAATGTCTGCGGTCTCAGGGTCGGCCTTCAGCCGTTTGCAGACTTCAAAACCGTCCAGATCCGGGATAACAATATCCAGCAGGATGAGATCAGGCCGGGGATACGAAGTTGCCACCGCCAGTGCCTGCTTACCGCTGGTGGCCACCCTGATCCGGAATTCATCCCTGAGCGCATGGTTGAGGGCGTTGATGTTCAGGCGATCGTCATCAACTACCAGTACGTTCAGTCGGGACTGCGCCTTCATGGAAGAACCTCCAGTGTTTCAAAATGACGGCGAAGCTCTCCATGGAGTCTGGCCCCCGGACTGGTTTTGCATATATAAGCCATGGACCGGGGTCGCGTGATATAAGTCTCTGCGGCCTGTTCCGGCATCTGCGTTACGATAACCACACGAGCCCCTGCATTCCGCACGAGAATGGCCCGGAGGATCTCAACCCCCTCCAGACGCGGCAGGTCGATATCAGGCAGCGTGATATCCGGATTGAATGACGCGAACAGGCTCAGCGCTTCCGATCCGTTTCGCGCCTGCCTGACCTCGAAATTACCGAATGAGAAAATCATCAGTCTCAGCAGACAGGTAAAACCGTGGTCCGCATCTACCAGCATCACCCTGATAAGCCGCCCCTTCTGCGTCATCTTTAATCCCTTGTCTGGTGGCGGGCAGGGCCCCATTCGATAAGACACTGCACCTGTCCCCACCCCGCCTTAGCTGCTGTTCTTCATAAATCGATATCAATAATCGGACCAGGCCGACAACCAGATAAGAAACGGCTATAAAACAACGTCATAGCGATCAGCGCGGCAACAGAACCCGCTCAGTAAGGGTTGTGCCAGTTTGCACAGGCCAGTCCGGAGAAACAGCACCCGAAGAGATATGCATCAATAAATACAATCTGTTACGAAAACGCGAAGGAAGCCAGGACGGGTGTGCACCTGCTCATTCTGGCACACCCCCTGTTATCAGGTTGTTATGGCAGCAGACATCCGTCGTTGCCGATGTCGTTCACTGATTGCCGGGGCCTGCCGCTGACACGGAGACCGGGTTCCGGCGGCCTTGCCGGCCCTTACTGCCTGACTAACCGGGCGCCTGCCAGCCCCCCGGTCAGATTCAGAGACCGGGCATACCGCTCGGCCTCGGTGTAGCCGCCGAGATTCTCAACACCAATGCGGTACCAGGTAATGCCTCTGTATTCGGCTTCCCTCAGCACCACATCCAGGCCCATTCTCCGATAACGCTCCAGCAGCACCTCGGCTTCTCCCCTGCTGCCGACCGATTTCAGCACCAGGCCCCAGGCCTCTGCGTCACTGGCAGAGTCGGGTGGCCTGTCGGCTGCAGGTTTATGTGCCGCATTGTGCCCCGATTTCGCCTGCGACTGCGAATCAGGCTCTCTGGTTGGGTCAGGGGTCAGCTCACGGCTGTCCTGGTGCTCCAGGGCAACCACCCGTTGCTGCAGAACAGCAACCTCATTACGCCAGGCCTGCCGGGATTCCTCCAGCGAATCTTCCAGTTCGGCCCGGCCCTGTCGGGTATAGGCGTATACCAGCTCCACACCAACCAGCGCGAGCACATTGAGCAGCAGCAGGACAATAACAGCGGGTCCCAGCACCGGTCCGGATCTGTCCACTCTGAAGCCGGTCTGTGAGCGTACGCCGGAAGCCGGCCCGGAGGCCACAACCGAACCCCTGCCGGGTCGGTTCTGGCCGGGTGCAGAACGAGCGGAAGGCTTCTCCCCCGCCCCGCCCGCACGGTTTCCGTCAGGCGTCCCGCCACCAGCACCGTGCTCAGTTACAACCTGCTCCGCTGACCGGCCCCCACTATCCCGGGGACAGACATCGATATAGTAGTCCTCGGCATCTCCGACCGCCGGGACGGGGTCAGTGTCCGACGGTAACAACCACTCATGAACCGTATTGTCCGGTTTCTTAAGCGAGGCATCGCCTGCCCTGCTTTCTGACCCATGTTCCTCCTGCCATTTATTAAAAATCCCTGATACCGATGCCTGTTCTTCTCTGAGGCTGTAGGAATCGCCGTCCAACGCAGCTTCAGACAGGTCAGAGGCTTGCTGATGCAGCAGTGCTTCTTCCCGATCGCGCTGCACTCTGGTGATCAGGTTACTGACACGTGTACGAACCACCTCCGGATGAACAGGCCTGGATATAAAATCTCTGCCACCGAGTTTCAGCCCACGGATCACATCGCTTCTGGATTTCCGAGCACTGACAAAAATGACCGGAATATCGGCAGTATTGGCATCGGCCTGCAGTTTCTGGCATACCTGAAATCCATCCAGTACAGGCATAACGATATCGAGAAGAATAATGTCCGGCCGGGGGTGTGAACTTGCTCGCAACAGTGCTTCCGCGCCATTACTGGCCACCCTGATCTGATACTCATCCTTCAGCGCCTGATTCAGTATGTTGATATTCTGTCGTTCATCATCAACGATCAGAATTCGAGGACGGGATTCTGGTTTCTCCACGGATCTCGTGGCGTCCCGGACCGGCACAGGGTCTCTCAGCGGCCTCCGGGAATGGGATTGATTCAGCATACATTATCCATTGTCTGCAATCAGGAAATGCTCCCTGGTACTCCCCTGACCTGCTTTCGCCACATCAGGAACAGGCGTGTCACCACATTCGGTCCATAAACCAGCCCTGGCACTCCGATTGTCGGATGTACAGAGCACGGCCGTAACAACAGGGGTATGCCCGGCTCGCCTGGAGCTCTGCAAACTGACCGGGCGTCTTTTATCCCATCTGATAATCAAAAACCGGACCAGCTCAGAAAAAAACAATTAGCCCTTAAAAAACAACCATATGACAAAAAAGCTTGCAGACAGAAAGGTAGACATGAGGGTGTACGGAAATGCACAGGCAACAATAACAATCAGCCAGGGAAGAGATTTAACCGGTCTGAAAACAAACGGATACGCCGCAATCGCTGTTCACAGCCTGGCTGTGCACCTGTTCATTCTGGCGCACCCCCTCACCGCTGTTAAGAAAGAGAAAGTGGTGTTACCCGCAGCCGGAGATCAGGTGGGGAAAGCGGCGATTAAGCCGGCGGTTAAGTGCAGTGCGTGAGATCCCCAGCAAGGAAGCAGCAATTCCCTGGTTGTTTCCGGCCCGGCGCATCGCCTCGGAAATAAGCATGCCTTCGCTCTCATCCAGGGTGGGCAGCTGCCCTTCTGGCCACAAAGCAGCAGCGCCGGGACCGTTAACTACAGATGAAGTCGGTTGGGACGAGCGGCGTCCTTCAATGGTTTTCTGAATGCTCTTCATCGACAGTACAGGTCCCGATCGATGCTGGGCAACGGCATCCAGGATCATGGCGCGCAGTTCTCTCACATTGCCCGGGAAGTCGTACAGACTAAGCAGCGTCAGCAGCTCCGGAGGCACATCCAGGCCCGGCCGCGACATGGTACGCGCAGCCTCCTCGAGAAACTGAGCGATCAGCAACGGAATGTCTTCAGGCCGATTTCGCAGCGGGGGAATCCTGATGTGATGCGCGGAGAGCCGGAAGAACAGGTCCGAGCGGAACCGACTTTCACTCATCATCCCTTCAAGATCATGGTTGGTCGCCGCAATAATCCGGACATCCATCCGCTGGGGGCGGTCTGATCCCAGTGGGTGGTAGACTTTTTCCTGCAATAATCGCAGCAGCTTAATCTGTGAGGCAGGAGCCAGGTCACCGATCTCATCCAGCAGCAACGTGCCGCCCTCGGCCTGCCTGATAAAACCCTGTCGGTCACGATCGGCCCCGGTGAAAGCACCTTTTTTATGGCCGAACAACGCATCAGAAAAGGTTGCATCGTCCAGCCCGGCAAGATTTATGGCAACCATCCTGCCGGTCCGCCCGCTGAGTCGGTGCAGGCTCCGGGAAAACAGCTCCTTGCCGACCCCGGTTTCACCGGTTATCAACACTGGTTCTCCGGAACTGGCCACAGCTTCCATATAGTGGAATATCGCATGCATCTCCGGAGAGTTAGTCACGATTTCCGAGAACGCCTCCGGGTTATGCAACGCTTCATGAGCGAGGCTACGACTCAGGGCGGTCACCTGAGTACGCAGCGAACGGGCCTGGAGTTGCGCCTCCATGGCCTCATGAATACTCTGTCGCAAATTGAGATGGGTTTTTATGCGGGCGGTGACGATGGCTGGCGAAAAGGGCTTGGCGATGTAATCCACGGCTCCCAGTTCCAGCCCACGGGCTTCATCCTTCTCCGCATCCCGGGCAGTCAGAAAAATCACCGGAATATTCCGACTATCGGGATTCTCCTTCAGCCGGGCCAGAACCTCGAAGCCATCCATGTCGGGCATCTGAATATCAAGCAGGATCAGATCCGGTCTCGGGTCGCTCAGGGCACGCTCCAGAGCCTGGCGACCATTGAGCGCAACCTTGATCGCATATTCCCCCTTCAGCATATCATTCAACACGTTGATATGGAGACGTTCATCATCGACGATCAATAATCTGGCCTGGCCACCTTTCATTCGCCCCGCTTCCTCCTGAAGATCGTATCTGTTCCCAAAAACTGTAGCTATAGCTGGTGCAACGCGACCCGTATGAGCGTTGATCCGATTAAGCAGATTCACAGCCCGCGGCTGGCCGCCCCCATAACCGCACCAAAACATACCATGGAATTTAAATCAGCGTTCGCCCTTTTCGGCGCTGTACCGCTAAGAGTCGGAAAAAAGTCGTGACAAAATAGGGGGATAGGAGGGACAGATCGCAGTCTCCCCCTGCATTCTTTAACCAGGACAGGAATCGAGACCGGTCTCGACTGATAGCTATTTCCGATGTTTCGTTAACCCGGGGGCCAGCTCATGGCTCGCCCGCCCAACAGATGAAGATGGATATGAAACACATCCTGGCCACCATCGCGGTTGCAGTTCCACACCAGCCGGTAGCCGTTTTCATCGATTGCCATCTGCTTTGCCAGCTTCGTCGCCGCCAGCACCATCTGGCCGATCAGTTCAGCATCATCCCGGCTCAGCTCATTGAGAGTAGCGATATGACGGCGTGGTATGACCAGCACGTGGGTTGGGGCCTGAGGGTTGATATCGCGAAAAGCAATCAGGTTTTTGTCTTCATAAACGACATCCGAGGGGATATCGCCGGCAGCGATCTTACAGAACAGACAGTCCACAGGAGTCTTCCTTAATCAGTGATGGCATTAGCTAATGGTCTATAGTGTAGGCGCTGACGCCGGAGGTGCGAACCATGACCACAGCCTATGTCACCCACGATGATTGCCTGCTCCACCAGATGGGCAACTACCACCCGGAAAGCCCCGAACGGCTGGCGGCTATTAACAGAGGACTGTCGGCAGGAGGGCTGGCCGACCGGCTCCGCAGGCTGACCGCCATAGCCGTGACCGTACAGCAGCTGGAGGCGGTCCATCCCCGTCAGTATCTCGACTGGCTGGAAGGGCTGAAGTCAGAACAGGAGCTGGCCTATGCCGACCCCGACACGGCCCTCAACCGCCATACCCTGCATGCGGCCAGACTGGCTGCCGGTGCCGTGGTACTGGCAACGGAAACCGTGCTCAGAGGTGATGTGTCCAATGCATTCTGTGCGGTGCGGCCACCGGGTCATCACGCCGAACAGGCTGTTGCTATGGGGTTCTGCATTTTCAACAACGTGGCCCTGGCGGTGGAACAGGCGCTGAGCCATGAAGAGGTGGAGCGGGTGGCGGTGCTGGACTTCGACGTCCATCACGGCAACGGCACCGTCGATATATTTAAGGATCGACCCGAGGTGCTGGTCTGCTCCAGTTTTCAGCACCCCTTCTATCCCTTCCGTTACCACGATATTCAGCGTCCCAGTATCGTCTGTACGCCGCTGCCGGCGGGTACCGGCGGTCCGGCGTTCCGTCAGGCTGTCGAGCGGGACTGGCTGCCGGCGTTGAGACAGCACCAGCCCGATATGATCTTCGTCTCCGCCGGCTTTGACGCCCATAAAGATGATCCGCTGGGGCAGCTGCTGCTGGATGAAAGCGACTACCGCTGGATTACTGAACTGATCGTCGATGCCGCGGACCGCAGTGCCGGCGGGCGGATCATTTCGACCCTGGAAGGAGGCTATAACCTGTCGGCGCTGTCCCACAGTGTCAATGCCCACCTGCTGGGGTTACTGAACGCCTGATGAACACCTGTCAGTTTCAGTAGCAGAATTCAAAGCGGATGACCTTCCGGATTCTGTGAAGACGGTGCTGCAACCCGATTCCGCTGCGCTTCGGCTTCCTCGATCAGCCAGCTGCGGAAGAGCTCTGCATGGGGGTGCAGATACTGATGGCCGGGATAGGCCAGATGAAAGGCTTCGGTGGTCACGACCCGCTGTTCGAAGGGGACCACCAGACGACCCTCTGCAATCATCCCTTCTACCAGCGAACTGCGACCCAGCGCAATCCCGCCGCCCCGGGCCGCAACTTCCAGCGCCGAGATCAGGGTATCGAACTGAATCCCCTGAGAAGTCTGCAGGTAGTCGAACCCAGTCTGTCTGAGCCAGAATCCCCAGCCCTCCTCGTAACCGATAACATGCAACAGGGTATGGGACGAAAGCGCTTCCGGCGAAGTCAGCGGTTGCTCACCGCGGCACAGAGCCGGGCTGCAGACCGGCACCAGTTCATCCCAGGTGAGGCGGTCAGCGGTCATCCCCTGCCAGTTGCCCTGACCGTAACGGATCTCCATATCCACATCTTTTTTGTCACGCTCATCCAGCCAGATATTGCTGGTAAAACGCAGCCCCACTTCAGGATGCCGCTCCCGGAAGCGGGCCAGCCTGGGCGCCAGCCAGTTGGTGAAAAACACCAGATTGACCCGGATCGTGAGCTGGCGGGAACGCCCCTGACCGAAGATCTCATCGGTGGCCGCCGCCAGTCGTGCGATGGATTCATGGACCGCCGGCAGGTAAGCGCGCCCGGCATCGGTCAGCTCAAGACCTCGGGGCAGCCGCTTAAACAAGGTCGTTCCCAGCTGTGACTCCAAGCCTTTGACCTGCTGGCTGATGGCAGCCTGGGTCAGGTTCAGCTCGCCGGCAGCCAGGGTAAAGTTCAGATGGCGGGCGGATACTTCGAAAGATCGCAGCCAGTTCAGCGGAGGAAGCCTTTTTTTCATTGTTGTGCGCTCTGCATCAGGTTATTGCAGTTTCAGTGTCGTCGATCAGGCGGCCCAGTTCCAGCGCCGCCTGACGCAGCAGCGGCGTGCAGGTCAGCAGTTCTTCGAGACTCTTCCGGATCACCGGTGCGTGGGTAAACAGGCAGGCGAACAGTTTACCTGAGGCATCCCGGACCGGTACCGCACAGGCCACCATGCCATCGACAAACTCTTCATTATCGGTCCCCAGTTGCTCCGTCCTGATCTTCCCCAGAGCCACCGCCAGCGCCTCGCTGCTGGTCAGGGTATTACGGGCGTACTGTTCCAGCGGCAGATTACGGATAATCCGCTGGCTTCGCTCTGTCGGCAGTGACGCCAGATAGAGCTTACCGCTGGATGTACACCAGACCGGTGTATGACAACCGACAGGCAGATGCACCTGCAGCGGCCGCTGAGTCTGCACCCGATCGTAATAAATCATTTCGGTACCGTTGGGAATGGCAATACCGCAGGTCTCACCGATCTCGTCGGTGAGCCGCCGCAGGATCGCCTGACGCAACGCCTTGAAGCGCCCGCTGTACATAATCCCCAGCGCGATGCCCTGCATGCGGTCGCCGGGAACGATCAGGCCGCGCATATTGGTCTGCAGATAACCGTCACCTTCCAGCTGATTCAGCAACCGATGGACGCTGGGTCTGGGAATATCCAGCTGGCAGGCCAGATCGGTCGGTGATGGTGGCCGCTCCGCCCGGGACACAGCTTCGATAATTGTCATCACCCGCCGGATAGAAGAACCTTTTTCGCGAACCGGTATGCTCATTCTGTCCACCTCTTTACCTCACAGACTCCCGACCCGACAGTGCTGCCGCCGGATCGGGATACGGCCTTACTTCATGGTTGGCATCGAGAAAGAGACCCCTTCCCGGACCCCTGCCGAAGGCCAGCGCTGAGTGATAGTCTTACGTTTGGTGTAAAAACGCACCGCATCCGGCCCGTAGGCATGCAGGTCGCCGAACAGCGAACGCTTCCAGCCTCCGAAACTGTGGTATGCAACCGGCACCGGCAGCGGCACGTTGATTCCGACCATGCCCACCTGAATGTTGTCGGAGAAGTAACGAGCCGCCTCACCGTCTCGGGTGAAGATACAGGTACCGTTACCATATTCATGGGCATCGATCAGATCCATGGCTTCCTGCATGGACTGTACCCGCACGATCTGCAATACCGGGCCGAAGATCTCTTCCCGATAGCTGAGCATCTCCGGAGTAACATTGTCGATCAGGGTTCCACCGACAAAGAAACCGTTCTCATGACCCGGTACCACCGGCGCCCTGCCATCGACCACCACGGTGGCGCCCTGCTCTTCGGCGCTGTTGATATAACCGACCACCTTATCCTGATGGGCGCGGGTGATCACCGGGCCGAAATCGTTGCTGTTATCACTGCAGGCCCCCACCTTCAGTCCCTGCATCGCTTCCTGCATCTTCGCCACCAGCGCATCACCGGCGGCATCTCCTACCGCCACCGCCACCGACAGCGCCATACAGCGCTCGCCGGAGGAACCGAAGGCGGCTCCGACCAGCTGATTGACGGCGTTATCCATATCGGCGTCGAGCATCACGATGGCATGGTTCTTGGCCCCGCCCAGCGCCTGACAGCGCTTGCCGCTGGCATTGGCAGTGGTATAGATGTACTCGGCGATCGGGGTGGAGCCGACGAAGCTCACCGCCTTGATGCGATCATCGTGGAGCAGAGTATCGACCGCCTCCTTGTCACCGTTGACCACATTCATCACCCCGTCGGGAAGCCCCGCTTCCTGCAGCAACTGGGCGATAAACAGGGTAGAGCTGGGGTCGCGCTCGGAGGGTTTCAGCACGAAGCAGTTACCACAGACGATGGCCATCGGGTACATCCACAGCGGCACCATTACCGGGAAGTTAAACGGGGTGATGCCCGCCACCACTCCCAGCGGCTGAAACTCACTCCAGGAGTCGATATTGGGACCGACGTCCTTGCTGTGTTCCCCCTTAAGCAGCTCCGGTGCACCGCAGGCATACTCAACGTTCTCAATACCCCGCTGCAGCTCACCCATGGCGTCGTGGGCGATCTTCCCGTGCTCTTCGCCGATCATCTGACAGATACGATCGGCATTTTTTTCCAGCAGTTCCTTAAAGCGAAACATAATCCGCGCCCGCTTGACGGGCGGGGTGCGGCGCCATTGCGGATAAGCGGCCTGAGCGGCGGCGACGGCCTGCTCGACGGTCTGCTTCGAGGCCAGATCGACCTGCTTGCTGACTTCACCGGTGGCGGGGTTGAACACATCCTGGTTGCGGTTTCCTTCGACGACCAGCTGGCCGTTGATCAGATGTCCTGTAGTAGGCATAACAGTTTCCTTAAAGTTGCGGTAAGGGCTCTGCAGGGCCGCCCGGTCCCCCTGAGCGGCGTTTTTCAGAACCCGGTCATTGATGGATTACCAGAGCTGGCGGTAGATCCCGATAATCTCTTCGGCATCGGGTACTCGTGGATTGTTACCGGGAGAACCGGACGCCAGCGCCTGCTCCGCCATGGTCGGCATCAGCTCGAAGAACTCCTCACGGTCGATACCGAACTGCGCCGGCGTCGGCACCCTGAGCTCGTCATTCAGAGCGTTCAGCTCCTCCAGCAACCTGGCGTTGGCCTGCTCGGTGCTGTCCTGCTCACCGGCAATGCCCATGGCCCGGGCACAGTCGGCATAACGTTCCGGTGCCGACGGGATCGAATAGGCGGTCACCGCGGGCAGCAGCATGGCGTTGGACAGACCGTGGGGGACATGGAACGCCGCCCCGATCGGCCGGCTCATGCCATGCACCAGCGCTACCGAGGCGTTGGAGAATGCCACCCCGGCAAGGGTGGAACCCAGCATCATCGCCTCCCGGGCCGCTTTGTTGCTGCCGTCGTGATAGACGGTGCGCAGATTAGGGGCCAGAAGGCGCATGGCCGCCAGTGCCTGAGAATCGCTGTAGGGATTGGCCTTTTTACTGACATAGGCTTCGATGGCATGGGTCAGCGCATCGATACCGGTATCGGCGGTGATCCGTGCCGGCAGGGTCAGGGTCAGGCTGTAATCCACCAGCGCCGCTACCGGCATAAAGCCGATCCCGACACAGAGCATTTTCTCGTCGCTGGTCTCGTCGGTGATGATAGTGAAGCGGGTCACTTCCGAGCCGGTACCGGCGGTGGTGGGCACGGCAATCACCGGCAGACCGGATTCAATCACCACCCGGGGGAATTTGTAGTCCCGCATCGCGCCGCCATGCTTACCGAGAATGGCGATGGCCTTGGCGCTGTCGATGGGACTGCCGCCGCCGAGTGCGATGATGCTGTCATAGTCGCCGTGGCGAACTCTGTCGACTCCGGCCTGAATCGAAGCCACGGTGGGTTCAGGCACGGTATCGTCAAAGACATCGGCCACCACGCTGTGACGGGACAGACAGTCCTGAATAGCGCTGACGTAGCCCAGCTCGGTCATCATCCGGTCGGTGATAATCAGCGGACGCTGACAGCCCAGACTCGCCAGTACATTCGGAATCTCCTGGCTGGCACCTTCTCCAACCTGCATGATGCGTGGAAGAATCACTTGAGTAGACATCTCGACTCCTGTATTTCTGATTATCAGGGACAGCAGTGCCTCGAGGTTCAGAAAACCCATAGTCGCTCCCTGGTGGTGTAAGTCACCGCCACCGGCCGGTGGCGGCGTGAACTGGAATTGGACGGTAGTTAAGCGGCGCTAAAGACTGCTGTTGGCGGTCACCGCCGGCTCACCGGAGGCGGCCTCATCTGTGCCGGCTTCGTCCGCTGCGGTTCTGCGCCATTTGCCGGGCAGCGGCTCTTCGCGCAACGATTTGTAGAGGCCGTAAGTGGCCAGCACGGCGACCACCGAGAACGGCAGAGCGGCGACGATGGAGGCGGTCTGCAGTGCCTTGAGACCACCGGCGAACAGCAGCACCGCGGCCACGGCACCGATTGCCAGGCCCCAGAACACCCGATAACGAGCCGGCGGATGTTCATCTCCCATGGAGATCAGGGTACAGATCACCAGGGTGGCGGAATCCGCCGATGTCACAAAGTAGGTCACCAGCATCACCGTACAGATACCCGCCATCAGAATGGTGACGATCTCGCCGGCGCTCATCAGCTCGATGGTCTTGAACAGCGCCATGGTGATGTCCTCATTGACCGCAGCCGTCACCCCACCATCGCCGAACAGCTCGATGAACATGGCGGTGTTGCCGAACACGGTAATCCAGAAGGTGGACAGGATGGTCGGTGCGATCAGCACCCCCAGCACAAACTCACGGATGGTGCGGCCTTTGGAAATCCGGGCGATAAACATGCCGACAAAAGGTGCCCAGGCAATCCACCAGCCCCAGTAGAACACAGTCCACCAGCCCTGCCACTGACTCTGAGGATCAGGGTCGACCCACAGCCCCAGCTCGATTGCATGGAACAGGTAATCACCGCTGTTGGTAAAGAAGGCACCGAGTACGTAGGCGGTGGGACCGAAGATGATAAACAGGGCCAGAATCACCATGGTCAGCTGCATATTCAGCTCGCTGAGAATACGAATGCCTCTGTTTACCCCGGTCAGTACCGAGGCGGTGGCGATCACTGAAATCACCGCGATCAGCATCACCTGATGGGTGGTCGACACCTCGAAACCCAGCAGGTAATCCAGCCCCGCGTTCATCTGCTGAGCCCCCAGTCCCAGCGAGGTGGCAATCCCGAACACGGTACCGAATACCGCCAGCAGGTCGGCGGCATGACCGATGGGACCGTAGATACGGTCACCGAAAATGGGATAAAGGCTGGAGCGGATCGACAACGGCAAGCCTTTACGGTAGGCGAAGTAGGCCAGCACCAGGCCGATCACGGCAAACAGTCCCCAGCCGTGCAGGCCCCAGTGAAAGATCGAGATACGCATCGCCACCTGAGCCGCTTCCACGGTCATTTTCTGGCCGTCGCTGATAAAGGGATTGCTCTGAAAGTGATAAATGGGTTCAGCAATACTCCAGAACAGAATGCCGATACCGATGCCGGCGCCGAACAGCATCGAGAACCAGGAGAAATTACTGAATTCCGGCCGGTCACTGTCTTTGCCCAGGCGAATATCACCGTAACGGCTGAACACCAGCCAGATAGCAAAAAACAGGAAAAAACTGATCAGGCCAATATAATACCAGGCCAGGTCGGAAGCGATAAAACTTTTAGCGGCGCTGTACAGCGAACCGGCATAATCGGGGTCGATCACCGTAAACAGCACAAATGCCATCACCAGCACTCCCGCGCCGACCGCCATCACCGGATGAACACCGGCAAAAATACCGCTCTCCGGCATCAGCTTATTATTGTTATTCATGATGCAATCCTCTCCTCTTTTTCACGCACAACCAGCACGGAGCACTCCGCGTGACGTGTCACATGAGCGGCATTGGCGCCGATCAGATAGTCGGTCAGCTCCGGTCGATGGGAGGCCATCACGATCAGATCCGCCTCAGCCGCTTCCGCTAATCGCAGCACCTCCTTGTAGATGCGCCCCTGGCCCACCGCTACTTCGGTGGTGACATCGGCGGGTACCAGCTCGCGGATCAGATCGCTCAGCGCCTCAATGCCCTGCGCCCTGATATGGCGATCGATATCACCGGGAAGATGGACGGCAATCGCCGGAATATCGGCATTGGGGACCACCGTCACCACATGCAGGGTCGCCTCGTGACGACGGGCGTGGTCGACGGCAACCGGCAGTGCGCTGCGCCACGAACTCTCATGGGCAAGGTCTACCGGTATGACGACATTGTTGTACTTATTATTCATAGTTCGACTCTTTATCCTGGCTGCGAAATCCACGACGAGCGCGGTGGCCGTGCGCAGATTTCTTATTGTTATGGAGGCCTGCTGACTGTCGTCGTCCCGGCCCGGATACCACTCAAATCGATACGAAAGCTATTGTTATGAATCCACCCCGGGCTGAGAAGCAATAAAAAAACACCCTGAGACCAAACAAAATTTATGGGTAAAGAAAACCGGCGACAGATTTAAATATTCCCCCCCGGGCAAGCTTAATCAGCCATAAATTAAACCGTGTCTCAGGGCTGCTTTTTATTGCTGGTTCGGCCCGGAATTCGCTCCTACCATAATTTCCCGTCGACGCTTCTGACGGTTATCCCCGGCCCGCCGGTACCACTCGCATCAGATACAAATCAGAACCCGGCCGGTTAATACGGCTTTAAAGAAACAATCTGTCGAATCCAGCGAACAGCCTGCTTTGCTGCGGCCTGGAAACGCTTCAGAAAGGATTAACTGACATGAAGAACAACAATCAACTGCCTTTGTCGGGTGTGCGCGTCATCGATTTCGGCCAGCAGATTGCTGGTCCCGCCGTGGCCATGGTGCTGGCCGATCTGGGCGCGACCGTGGTGCGTATCGATCCCCCTTCAGGCCCCCTGTGGCAGCATCCGGCCAATGCCGTTCTCAACCGTAACAAGAGTTGCCTGCGACTGGATCTGAAATCCGAACAGGGGCTGCAGCAGGCACTGACGCTGATCGAAAGCGCCGACATTCTGGTGGAAAGCTTTCGTCCCGGCGTCATGAAGCGGCTGGGGGTCGATTTTGAAGTCTTACGGGACCATCGTCCGGAACTGATTACGCTCTCCATTCCCGGCTTTGCCAGCAACGATGAGCTCCGCCGCGACTGGAAGGCCACCGAGGCGGTGGTCGCCGCCACCTCCGGCGCCTTTACCGATATGGGCTTCAACCGGGTGCTGATGGGTATCAACCCCAGCTTTTCGCCGCTGCCGCTGGGCTCCTCTTACGCCACCTCGCTGGCCGCCAGTTCGGTGGTGCTGGCGCTGCTGGAACGGGAGAAAACCGGTCGCGGCGACCATATCGAAGTGCCGGTTACCGCCGCGCTGATGGAGGGGCTGTCCTACAACTCCTATGTGATTGAAGGGCTGCCGGAGCGCTACAAGACCATGCGCGAGCATGAGATCGAATACCGCAAGAACAGGGGTATCGATATGGATCTGAGCTACGAGGATCTGCAGGAATACCTCGATCCTTTCTACCGCACCTACGAGTGTGCCGACGGCCGCATGTTCTACTGCGTCTGTCCCTCCCACCGCAACCATGCCCGGCGGGCGCTGGAGCTGCTGGGCATCTATGACGAGCTGATCGCCGAAGGGCTGCCGGAGGTGGAGGATCTGCATATGCCGATCGCCGAATGGGACGGCGAAACCTCCATCGGCGTCTACCCTTTGCCGAAGAAATGGGCGGATATCATTTCCGCAAAGATGAAGAAAGCCTTCCTGACCCGCTCCTCAGAGGAGTGGGGTACCCTGTTCGGCGAAAAGCAGATCCCGGGGGCCCCCCACCGCACCACCCGGGAGTGGGTCAACAGCGAGCACACCAACACTGCCGGACTGATTGTCGAGGTGGATGACCCGCAATATGGCCGAATGAAACAGCCCGGCCCTATTGCCTGGCTGGAAGAGACTGCCGAGGCGATGTTGTCGCCCCGGCCACCACAGCAGGTCAGCTTCGAGCAGGCACTGACCGAACTGACCGAAGTGGCCGGACAGGAGCAGATCAGCCGCCCGACCGGCGACCAGATTCAGCCCGCCAGCGGCAAAGGCTGGCTGGAAGGACTGCGGGTGCTGGATCTGACCAATGTTATCGCCGGTCCCCATTCCACCGCTTTTCTCAGCCGCTTTGGCGCCGACGTGATCAAACTCGACCCGGTCACGCCGCTCTATGACCCCCTGATCGGTACCCTGTTCACCTTCCAGACCGGTGTCAGCAAACGCAGTGCGCTGGTGGATATCACCACGAATGAAGGCCGGGAGGTGTTTAACCGGCTGGTCCGTTCCGTCGATATGGTGGTTATCAATGCACCGGATCGGCAGATGAAGCCGCTGGGACTCGATCATGACAGCCTGCAGGCCGTCAACCCGGGCGTACTGTTCTGCCGACTGGACTGTCTGGGCGGTCCCCTTCGCGGCCCGAAGACCGATTACATCGGCTATGACGATATCATTCAGGCCAACAGCGGCATCATGAGCCGCTTCGGCGGCCCAGCGACCCCGGAGGAGCATGCGCATCTCGGTACCCTGGACGTCAACTGCGGCTTTGCAGCCGGTCTGGGCATGGCGGTCTCACTCTATCACAAGCTGAAGACCGGCGAAGCCAGCCGCTCCCGTACCTCACTGTCAGCGGTCACCAATCTGGCTCAACTGCCTTTCGCCTTCGACTACGACGGCCGCGCTTCTTTTGACGAGCCTTCAGGTCGGGACGCGCTGGGTTTTCACCCACTCTCCCATTTCTATCCGACCAGCGAAGGCTGGATCTACCTGGACTCCGACCACTCCGAACTGACTGAGCTGGAAACCGTCGAGGGGCTGCAGGGGATCTCGGAGACCGATGATATCGCCGGATTTCTGACCGCAGCCTTCAGTGCCGCACCCGCCAGCTACTGGGCAGAGGTCCTGCGCGACGCCGATATCGCCGCCGCCGAACCGCTGGCGATCGAGGAGCTGCGTGCCCGCTACACCCGCGAGGCCGACGGTACAGTGGGCACGGACCGGGGCAGCTTTGCCTTCTCCCACTACTCCAGTCACCCCAGCGGCCATGCCATCACTCAGATCGATCAGTATTCGATCCGTCCCACCGAAGCCGCCATCGGCGCTTTCGTGCCGACGGAACGTTTTGGTCACTCGACCCGCCTCATTCTGGGTGAGCTGGGATACAGTGCCGAAGAGATCGAATCGATGGTCGAACGGGGTATCGCCGGCGACGGCTGGGGCCGGGAATTTCTGCCTTCCTGATCACCGTGAAGCGGCCGGGCCGAAGGTCCGGTCGCAGCAGATTTACGGCAAATACCGGCTGGCCGTCCCCCCCCCCCGACCTTTCAGCCAGCAATTTCCCAGCCCGGGTACAGCAGGCTGAAAAACATCACCGCCAAGCAACTCAGCGACCGTTACGAAGTCGCCACTTTTAAAACCTTAAGCTCGAATTGCAGGCTGCTGGCCCGAAAGATAAAGCACCACTTGGCTTCATATTTCTGCGGACTCAGGGCAAAGATTGCTCGCCCGATCAGCCCCATAACACCGCCACCAAAAGAGAGTCTGCGCCCGACCACCCGAAAGCCACCGCCGGTATAGTGTGCCACTTCAGGCCGTTCGAAGTGGTTCATGGAGAAATAGGACAGATGGTGCAGATGGGTAGGATCCCGCCATGAGGCGACGCTGGTGAAATGGGGCGTGCGAATGGTGATTCTGGCGTCGTGCCGGCAGATGCGGTGAACCTCCTTCATCAGATGGGGAATATCCGGAATATGCTCGATGACATTACCCATCCACAATTCTGTTACCGCATTTTCTGCAAACGGCAGCGTTTCATTCAGATCCGCTGCGATATCCACGGCTTCACAGGGAAACTTATCCACCCCCAAAAAGCCCTCTTTTCGTTTGTTGCCACAACCGAGATTGAGTCTCACACTGCCACTCCCGCTACCCTGATCAAAAAAGTGTATTCGGCATTCGCTGAAACATGAGTGGACAAGCGGATGCACCGATAACGGCTGACGACCCACATTATCGCCTCCTGGCTGAATGTGTACCGATAACTCCTTAATAAACAACCGATCTTGTCCACTGGTAAAAGGTAGCACTGATAATCACAAGCTGCGTACAGATGTCCGAATTGCCGGAACAGAATAAGTCGCCGGAGACTACAGACGCTTCAGAACAGCGGCGTTGTTCAGTCATATTGCGGGTATGGCACCCGAAACCGGGCAGCAGCCTGCTCGGTTCAGAATGTTTGGAAGTGGTGTCTGCTATCCGGAGGATGATCGGATTGCCGTACGGCACAGGTCCGGACCTTAGTTGTAAGGTCAGGAGTCTGGTCAGTCAGGAACAGTCCGGCTCGAACTGATATGCGGGCCTGCCAGCAGGCCCGGGACAGAGCAAAGACAGGAGATCCCGGGCCCAGGCCCCGGAAGCTGAAGCAGGACGGTCAGATCCGCGCGGAGGACTCCGGTAACACTTACCAGAGCCCCGAAAGCAAAGGCCTTTCAAGCTCCTGCGGTCATCCGGAATTCCGGGTCAGGCTTACCAGGCCGGAACCTGTACCTTAATCGGTTTTTTCTGCTTTGCCTTGCGGGTCGCTTCCGGGAATCGAAGCAGCATACCGGACACCAGTCCGGACCTGTCACCTTCCACCAGTCGGGCAACACTGTACTTGGGGTTGACCCTTACAATTTCCGCCAGGCCGGCGGGTGTTTCTTCACGCCCCAGCAGCTCTCCGGTGTAGGGATCAAAGATCTCCTCACCAACGCCAAAGAGCGTATAGCGTTCACCCTGTCGGACGGTAATTCCCCCCTGATTGAGGTACAGCTCGCCGCCGGTACTGATCTTAACCACCTGAAGAGGATAAATATTGTTAAGCACCTGGCGGCCGATATCCCGGGCTACTGCCGAGATCATATAATCCGCCAGCGCTTCTCCTTTATTAACCAGTTTTCCCGGAATCCGCTTACCCGAGAAATCCAGATCACTGACACCGGACCATTTCACCTGTCGTGTTGCCATAACGATGATCCGGTATTCAAAACGAAACCGACCGACATTGGTTGAACCGGTTTCTCCCAGGGTGGCGACTTTGTAACTGGCCCTGTTCAGTTCGGCGTCCGTTACGGTACCGACAATCATGTAGTCCACCCCCAGCACCTGACCGATTTTCGCGTACTCGCTCATGGCGGTGTCTGGCCCGGCCAGCAGTTTCTTTTCCCGAAGGAATTCACTTCGGAAATTACGATCCATCACGCTGAAGCGGCGCGCCTGGGTCAGTTCGGTGATCAATGCCTGCTGCAGGCGACGTGATAACTCGTCCTGTCTGACGGAGTAACCGGAAAACTGGTAGCGATCCTGCAGCATGTGAGGCCTGAGCACCGCCAGGCTACGACGATTCCCAGGCGCGAATCCGGGCGTCCTGTACACCTCGGTCTGCACACGCAGATTCGCCTCGTAAAGGCCATTGTCGCCCTGCTCAACCGACAGAATCTCATACTGCTGGATAACTCCGGCCGTTCTGTAATTGATCTTGCCGGCTCGGGTCTGTGCATAGGTATTGAGATTAACCTCAGAGTCATCGGTGCTGGCATGCAGTTCGTTACGGATGGTTATCTGTGCCTGCTCTGCATCAATCGCCACACCGGATGTCTGCTTCAGGACCTCCACCAGGGCATCAGAGATCGCTTCCCGCGGGCTGGCACCATAGCCGGTAACATCCCGGTCAATCGTTTCGGAACCGGCTTCAGACGTCAGTAACAGGCAAAGCGTCAGCAGGAAATACTTTCTGAAATCCATCAGGGTCATAATTGTACTCCTCAGAAATCGTCTGCCCGCATATAGGTTTTACCCTGGTGAGTGCCATTCACTCCTTCCGGTTTCTTTACCGCAGCGGTTTTACCAGCGGCGCGAAAATCCTTCAGCCGTCGCATATTCTGTTCATTGAGCGGCGACCACAGCCGGACCACACCAACCAGCTCGTGTTCGGGATAGACCGGATGTGGCTTAGTCCAGGAGTAGACATCAGCCAGTCCGCTGAGACGAACGTTGGCTCTGGCGCGGGACTCCTTGTTCAGCTGGTCTACGATCCGGGCCACATCCTGTTCTTCCTTGTATCCATCCTTATGGACATCAACATACTGCTCGACAATCTGCCCGACCCGGGACTCTTCCGTGACCATTGCTTTTCCCGCTACAAACATGGCAATTTGCTGATCGGCCTGCATTCGCGCCTGATCCAGAGCGGCGGCACGCTGACGGCGCGCCTGACGCTTATTGTCCCCCCGGTAGGCATTGCCCCACTGACCGTAGGAAACCAGCACCGGGTAACCCTGCTCATCGTAGAGGCGTCGAATACCGAACTGGTCAACCAGCAGCCCGGCATCAGCCGCAACCACCTCATAGACTGAGCGACCCTTGCTGGTTTCGCTGGCGGCCAGTTTTCCCCGGCGCGTCTTAATTTCGTGTGCCAGCTGCCGCATTTTCTGGGATGCGACCACAACCACGCCGATGACATGCTCACCGGTTTTGTTCTGGGCCTCAAATGTCTGAATCGGAAGCAGCCCGGCCAGGGTACCCATCGCCTCCTTCATTGAGCTTTTAATCAGCGCATCCTTAAACAGGTCATGACGTTGAGGCTCAGGCGTTTTGTTGTACTCGTCGGCGGAGATTCCCAGGTCTTCAAGCGCCTTGTCCAGCTTGCCCTCTGTCAGAGTCAGCACCTTGTCGATAATCCGGGATACCTTGTTCTGATCGGTCAGTAGCGAATCGTCAAACTCAGGGACTTCGCCACTGTTGTCAGAGAAGTAGCTCCTGACTTTTTCTGCGGCCATTTTCGAACTCAGCGCCATCAGATAGGCGTTTTCCGCTTCGGTAATCGCGCTCTCGTAGGCCATAACCCGAAACTTCGGCCACTGGCTGTTCTCCGGGTTCACCTGTACCTCTGCCCAGGCCTTACCCACATAAAGCTCACCGGCGGCCATTCGCTGTTGCAGTTTTCTGCCGAAACCTTCAGCAAAAAAACGACCAAAAGCGGCTTCAACTTCCATTGCCGGATCAACATAGGAATCAGGTGCCGATGCCGAATCAATCTCCTGATCAGCGGGGCTTTCCTCCGCCACACTCATCAGTGGAAAATTCAGGGCTCCCACTGCCAGGGACCAGGAAATCAGCGCTACCTTCAGTTTTCTATTCATCACAATCTCTCGGTATAACGGGTAGTTAATAATGTCAGGGGGGACGCGACAGCATTCGCTGTAATACTTAACTAACTCTTTATTCAGGGTTTTCTAAGAATATCGCCGACAGCGATCTCTTCGCCCTCTTCGATACGGATCACCTTGACGATCGAGAATTTCGGTTTCACCCGGGACACCCTGACGTCACCGATATAGCTTTCATCCTTACCGAGGCTGACCCCTGTATCCGGATCAAACAGCTCCTCCTCGACATGGAACAAGGCCAGCTTCATACCTTTCTTAAGGCCCCCGTCCTGGCCTCGATTGATCGTCAGAGTCTTGCCCTTGTTTTTGATCACCTTCATCGGGAAGACGGTAGCCACCAGCTGATCCGCCATCTGGGCAGACACGGCTTTTGCCATCTTTGAGAAATGAACACTGTTCGGCGCTCCCCCTTTGCTGTTAACCATCTTGCGCTTAGTGGAGAAGCTGGATTTCATGTAAAAGCTGGCTTTCATCTGACCGGTAGAGGTGTCAATAACCTGGGCCTGTACTTCCAGCAGGCCTGAATCAGTCCGAAAGAATTTGTTACTGAGGTTGGGGACAGCCCGGGTGGAACGATAGAACTTAAAATCCTGAACGACCGGCAGAATCAGGTAATTCGCATTTTCAATCTCACCGGTCATCGCGGCATTGCCTTTCGCCAGCGTACTGCTGGCAAACTGCTGTTCTTCTCTGATAGCCGCCAGTTTTTTCTTATCCCGGGTCAGGGTTGTGAATTTACGGGTTTTGCTGATCGATAACTCCATCTCCGACAATAATGTCTGCAGGTTAAGATGAGCACGGGCATACTTATTAACTTTCTCGCCGATCTCAGATGGCTTTATTGCAACCCGGGGTAACTCTGCGGATACGGATTCGGTGACAATCAGGAAGCTGATCAGTGTAAAAATGGCACCCGGGACGAACCTGAAGTAATGCATTCAATACCCCTCGTATTTACTGTATGTGTTGTTAAATCGAACTGATAACAGATCGGCAGAGCGCTGTGCCCTTCGGACGCTATTCGGTCATTCCTGATAGCCGGAAGGAGATTTTCAGCGTCGGTAAAGACTCATCCCCCCTCAGAGAGCGGAAACGTCAATCAGGTACTTTCCTTCCCGAAGAACGTTAAACTCCATATCAGGAACAGATCTGAAGAAAAGCCCTTTTGGCGTGTCGGTGACGACAATATTGATTACCTGTCCGGTACTCAGCGCTATATTCACTGGAAAACTGGAAATCTGGTTGCTTCTGACCAGATATGAGCCGGTATCTACACCGATTTTCAGAACTTCGTCACGGTGAACTGTGCCCACACTCTCCTCATCCAGAAAAATCTCAACAG
The DNA here is from genome assembly GCA_965230185.1 of Motiliproteus sp. Classification (GTDB taxonomy): domain Bacteria; phylum Pseudomonadota; class Gammaproteobacteria; order Pseudomonadales; family Balneatricaceae; genus Motiliproteus. The sequence continues at coordinate 597,408 of OZ245995.1, read as the reverse complement.
GTCTTGAAACATCATCGGTCAGCAACAGGATCTGTGCATCATAGGCATCAGCGGACGAATATCCGGATAAATTAAACAGTCGGGAGGAATTGCTGCAACCGGCAGTAATAGCTGAGCAGATCAGAAGCACCGGGGCTGAATACCAGCAAAGCTTTGGTTTTATCGCGTTCATAAATCAGTTACCAAGAGAAATACCGTCATTGCCGATACTGGCAGATTTTTTCAGAATTTTTCTGCTGCTGATCAGGACCTTATCAGCCTTGTCATAATACCGACCGTTCCCATAAACAACGGTTGAGTCACTACTATTACCGAAAGAGCCGCTACTACTGAAATCCTGACCACTCAGCAGGTAGATTTCGCTGACCTGATATCTCATCCCTCGTCTGTGCATAACGAATCCACACAGAATATGCTTTTCTCTGGCCGACTTAATAATTGCTTCCTCGACAGACCCCCTTTCTACCAGCATTTCCGCGGTAATGATTTTCGACGGGCTGCTTCCGGAGGCTTTTAACCTGATACGAAGAATATATTTCTCAAGTCTGATCCCCTCGACAGTTTTGCTGCTGTGTGAGGACGAAACGATATAACCCTGCTGCTGACTACCGGCCGCCTGAGACTGGACGGAGAACAGCCCCAGCAGCAGAGCCAGACCGGGCAGAAACAAGGCTTTCATCAGTTGTCCGGAGGAAATTGTCATAGATCACCAGTCCTGACCGTAGTAGCCCAGAGAGCAGGCTTTTTTGTGGATGAAAGAGAACGAAAGCCCTCCGTCTTCAATTTCTTTCGTGCATATCCTGTCCTGGCTGTCTATATCCAGCTTGTTGAGGATACCTGCCACCCCAGTGGCCATTTTGTTGCTGATTCGAATTTCTCGTCTGATGACCTGATCTTTGACAAGCAACATCGTTTCCACGGCAATGGAATCAACTGCAGGTACGACTGCCTCCTCACTGGAATAGCTATCGATAACCGCTGATTGATAGCCCGGTATCGATGGCAGCGCTATCAGTCGATACTGGCTGCCGATTTTTCCACTAAGGGTGGAAACAGGTGGATTTGAAACCACGAACACTGCATCGACGCTGCTGCGATCGAGCATCCCCATACATCTGGAAAACCCCTCCCGCGCTTCGATCCATGAACTGTGGGTCAGCGCCTTAACCTGCAGCGCCGTAAACAGTGAGCCACTGCCCTGCTGACCAACACAGATAACCTTATTAGCAAGATCACCGAAGGTACGGGCCTCAGAATCCTCCCGAACCAGCAGGTGTACCAGCTCAGGTTTCAGGGGAAGCACCAGGCTGATCGATTCCATTTTTTGGGGATTCTTACGAACGGCCAGCTTAACCACATCGCTCTGTACCATCCCGGCAATAACGTCATCCCTGTTCAGCAGACTGTAGAGATTCTCCAGGCTGCCGCTGGAGGCCTCGGCGCAGATCGATTCACCAGACAGTTCACCGATACTCCTGGCCGTTTGATAGGCCGTAAACTCCTGATTTCCCGCTGAAATAAGATGCGTACAACGTTCCAGTGCAAAGCTGTTGAGAGACATCCCGCAGATCATTAACAGCGTCAGCGAAGCAATCCGGCGGCCGCTATATCCAGCTCTCATAGTCGGCTCCCAACTACTGCAGAACTGAGTCAAGCATACTGTCGGCCTGGCCAAGAATACGCTTCTGTTTTACAAGCACCGGGGCTTCGGTCAGGAGTTTGATATAGAAATCGGTAGTAACCTGATCATTAGCCGGCGCCAGACCGAAGGTTTTCTTGTAATTCCTGATAACCTGCTTCGTGCCGGCATCCAGGTTGATCTGCCCGGGAGCAACACTGGGATTAACACGGTTCAGAATCCAGGAGATATTGGCGTTCCTGATTTCCGGAGACAGTTTTTCGAACTTCTTTGACATCTTTCTGATCAGTCTGTAGTCGGGATCAGCGCCATTAATCGCCAGCCAGTATGGGTAGCTCTTCAGCTTGCCAATAAGCTGAACCATGCTGTACTCAACCATAATATTGATGACATGATGAATTGGTGTCTGAGAAGAGGTATTTCCGTTTACACCGAAACCATTACCGACAATGGAAAAGCTGTACCCCTGACTCTTCGATATCTTCTTAATGGTTGCTTTTGCCGTTGCTTTAACGCCAGGCACGTAATACCCGCCCTGGTAATCTCTCACCAGAAAGTCCATCGCAATAGTCCCTGAATTCAGATCGGTACTTTTTTCAGCGGAGATATCAAGTGTTTTGACGAATAATCCGCCCTGTGCACCACTTCCCTTTGTGGTCGTATCGGCATCAAACTCAGTAATCGCACCGTGAATCCCATAGAGTTTCAAGCCAAGCTGAGCAGCTTTTATTTCAGAATCATCCGCGTATGCCATAACCAGCATTTTTTCACCGACATTCTGCAGTGCGGATTCCACAAGCATCGTTACATCAGCCGGCAATTTACCACCTGAAGCAGTTTTATCTTCGATAGGCTCAGCCTCTACCGCAAACTGGTTATCCTCAAGTCCCTCCATCATTTCGCCAAGATTCTCAAGTGCGCTGGAGTACTGGCTATGTTTCTGAACCGGAACAGGGGTTGCCAGATTGATCTCGGGGGCAGCCGGTATGACCTGATTACAGCCCTGCAGAGCCATGGCAATAAAAACAATGAACGAAAACTGACCAACTTTCATAACAAACCCTATCTGTTCAACACACCCGCGGCGCCGCCGACTCTGCTTTTCTCGACAACAACGTTATTGCTGTACTTTTTGCCCTGAATACGACCGCGACAGTTATCCACAATAATGCCGGAGTTAACGGTGCCGCCTAATATTGCATTCTCAACTTTTGAGCGTTTTACAATAACGGTGTTATCAATACTCCCGGCACTGTTACAGTTTGCGATTACACCCAGATTCCTGTCCGGTACATTCTTTCGATTCTTACCCTTAACGCTTTTCTTTGGCCTGAACCGTTTCGCCGCACTGCTGACGACATTACCCACTTTGCTGTTGTCGATCTCAACCCAGTTCTGTACTTTTCCATACCCCTTCAGGCGAGTGGCATCCAGTCCTGTTTTCTTACTTCCCTTTTTGACACGATTATTTTTTTCCTCATAGTAATTGTAACGATCGCTTTTCTTGCTGAGCTGCTTAATACGATTCTTTTTAAAGCTGCTCAAGCCGTCACCATAAGACGGCTGAATACCGACCACCATACCCAGACAAAGAAGCGTCACAAAAAATAATCGCGTCACTCAGCCACCCTGCATTCTGTAAAAGGGCCTGTGAAGACCCTTATCTGTCAGAAAATCACTGACCCAGCTGAACCCCTGAGTTACCAACATTAATAGCCTTATTGAGCACAACTCGATTCTTAATCTTGCTGTTCTTAATATTTACTTTATCGGCTTTTGCAGAGATCCCCGAATTACCGACATTGATAGCCTTATTCATTACTACGCCATTATCCAGCGTCGAGTTTTTAACATTGACCTCAGACTTGTTTTTATTAATAGCGGCTTTAGCGACATCTGCCGTTGCTTTAATGGCTTCCTTAGCAATATCCTCCCCCATCGCAAACGTTGGTGCAGAAGCGGTAAACGCGGACATCATGATTACAGCAGAGACAATCTTCTTCATTTTGGTTTCCTGTTCTATTTCCCTGGATTAAAAAAGCGGCCTTTTAGCCTTGGCTAAGTTGATACGGCCCTGCCACTGTCCCAGCTGCTCTCCCTCTATATCAGAAAGATTCAGTGTGACTCTGAACTGGCGCGCGCTGGCACCATCGTCGCTGTACTCCTGCGTCGAGCTCAGGACACCGTGCAGAATGTATTTAAAGTTGTCCGAATTCTGGGACACGATTCTCGCCACGCCGCTCTGGAGAATCAGCCCGCGAATACGGTCATAAATCATCTCTTCCGGAATATTGTCGTCATCGGTCTCGTTCAGCAGCTGACTGAACACCAGCCTGGGACGGTCGTTACCCCATTCAAGCACCACGTCGTCCATCAGCATGTCATTGGTTAACTTTTCCGCCAGCGACATCAGATCCGTCATATTAAGGCTGTTATCCAGGTGTGCACGTTCACTGGTATCCATCATCGCGACCCTGCCCTGAGCACTGCCGCTGGTCGTAACACAACCCGACATAGTCAGCAGGACACCCAGTAAACTCACCACAGCAAAAACACGCCTTTTCATCCAATTCATCTCCTGTCAGTTGAAACTGTTAACTTTCTGAGTCTTTCCAGCGTGTGGAACTTTCGATAAAGGTGTCCCCCGGAAAACGCACCGTGAACTGCATACGGGCGGCGCGTTTCGACTTGCCCAGGGATTTGAAGGGCCTCAGCTCTCTGGGACCCAGTGCGAACCGCTCCCAGATGCCGCCATCGCCAATCAGGAAACCTTCGTCATCCATCCAGTCAATTTTGTATTCGAGCACCAGCCGCTCGTCGGTCAGATTCTGTACGGCGGCCTGTCCCCGCATAAAGTTACCTAAGGGAGCAACTCGTGCTTTCACCAGCCGCACCTGGTCATACAGCCCTTCGCTGCCGACAATCAGCCGGGCCCGCGGATGGCTCTGATCGATGGTTCTGTGTTGCTGCATCTTTTCTGCAGACGAGGTTGCCGGTAACAGCATCAGAGACGCCGCGACCAGGCAGGACAGGAATTGAGGGTTACAACATTTCATGATCTCAGCTCACTTTTTTTAACCGTTGATCCACAGATTCCGTGCGGCGTGGGCTTTAAGACTGCCGTTGATGCTTCGGGCATAAACGAAGTTATGACCATCGGCGTTTAATCTGACTTTCCGGGTTGCCAGCTTTCGTCCTTTTCTGTCATAGGAAACAAGCATCACTTCCTGTGTCCCTCTGGGCACATTCAGTCGGGCGGCTTTAATGGATGACGGCAGATTACTCCAGGAGCGGGTATCGGGATGTGACAGCTGGTCTCTGACCGAGCCGACAAGGTTGCCTAAGCCTCCCATCATCGAGCTCAGAGCCTTCTGCTCGATAAAGCTCCGGGCAACCGTGGTTGCGGCTCTGAACATAATGGCCGGCTCAGAATCTTTCTGATGTCGCATTGCCATCGACTCGATATCGGCGATCGTATCCAGCGTTGCCAGCGTCTTACCGGCTTTGTTAAACAGCTTTATTTTTGCGACCTTGTTGTCCACCGGCTCCATGATCGGAAGCTGCAGGGTAACGATCGCTTCCGGGACCGGGACAATATTGGTCAGGACTTTCTTTTCCGGCGCGGCACCATCAGCCACCACCACATGCAGCAGCGTGGTTCCCTTGCTGCCTTTTTTTCCTTTCAACCTGGCAGCCATCTCCTTTTCGGCTTTTGCCAGCAGCGGGCTGTTCCGGTTCAACTTGCTGGCTTTTTTATAATGTCGCCGGGCATCATCGAGCTTGCTTCGATCCTGAAGCGACTTGTACTCCATGATCATTCCGATCAGATAGTCGGAAAACGGATTAACATAAGCGCTTTCAACCCTGTTAGCCTGCTTGTGGAATTTTGAATACTCATCGTTCAGAGATGAGTTCATCTTGCCCAGATCAAATGGGTTGGAAGCTTTGCTGGCTGAGCTACCGGCTTCCAGATCTTCATTTTTCGCCCTGAGCTCTTTTCTGGCCTTCGCCATTTTCTCTGCAAAAGCCTTGCGCTCCATGTCCTGCCAGTCGGCGGCTCTTCGCGCGACGTTAAACGCCTCGTTCTGTCCGTTAATCAGGTAAGCCAGAGCGTTGTAGTTCAGCATCATGACTTTTTCGTAACCGACGGGGTTGTAGGGCTGAAGCTCTTCGTTACCACTGGCGAACTCTGCAACAGCCAGCATTCCGGTCTTACCGAGGGAAACGACTTTGCTCTCATTGTCTTCCATATTCAGCTGCTTACGGCTGACTTTAAAATTGGCAATGGAGTCTTTAGGATTACCGGCGTCCAGGTTCAGGGAACCCAGCTGAAGGTTGTGCAGCGTAATCAGATTTTTGTTAACGAGATCAATTTCGGGGACCGCTTTTTCCGTTTCTGCCTTATTTTTTTTCTCTGGCTTATTCTTACCCTTGTACAACTGCAGTGCATCATCGGCCCTGCCTGCATGGATCATCTCATTGACAGGCCGGTATTCTTTGGAGTAGCCCTTATAGACTTTTCCGGTTTTGAAGAACTCTTCGCTGCCAGCGGAAGCTTTATTCGCTCCACTGACCATACTGCCGGTAAGCGCCGCCAGTCCGCCTGAAGCGCTGCTACCGGCAGAGGGTGCTGCCGGAGCGCTTTCGATTTTTGTGATGTACTTTGCGCTGACCCATCCCGAAACGGCTTTGCTGCCGCTGCCTGAGGCAATCTGAGCCCAACCGTCTTTTTCATCAAGAACAGTCATCTCACGGCCTTTGCTGAGACGACCAACTTTATTGCCACCTGGTTCAGCCCTGACGTTTACATTGGCGGTAGCTTTCGCTTTCTGAACAGCTGGAACGCTGGCTTTGGCTGGCATTGACAAGTTTGCCAGCGTACTCGAAGGATTCAGCATTGACTGGTTTACACAACCACCGAGAGATATCAGCGCTGCCACCAGTGCAATTTTTTTGCTGTGATTCATAACATCTGTCCCTTCTGACAAATTTAGTAATAAGTGGTCAATTAACGGTCTGAATGGATCTGGCTATCCGTCCCTGAGCAAAGCCCTGTTCGTTTTTCCGAATCGTTTTCTGGTAACAGAACGGCACGCAGCCGGCAGCGCTCTGCCGGAACTGAGAGAAATTTTCAGCAACCTTCCGTTCAGCGGAGGCTGCCGTCTCGGAAAGGGTGTTGCAGCGAGGGTGAACTGCACGCAAAAAGATCGAGGATGAACACGCGGAATGGTGGCCTGATCCTGGCCGCCACTGGCAGAAATTCTGGAGCCCCGGAACAACCGGAATCTGGGTCGCTTCCATGTATGACCTTGCTTATCTATCGTTACTTTCGATCGGGCAGACGTCGCTCAGCCAGTCGGAATTGAACTACCCGGACTCCGACCGGTCACGACAATAAGGATCTGCCCTGAATCGAGCACGGATTCAGAGAAGCAATATAACTAATTGTTTTTTATATATATGTCTTCAGAGTGTCATGATTCGACAGCCTTTTGGCGGCTCTGTACAGTTTTGGCCGTAGCCCGTCGATGCTGACCGGGAGTGGTGCCATACTGACTCTTGAACAGACGGTTCAGATGGGTGGGGTCGCTGAAGCCGGAAAGGTAGGCAGACTCCTTTACGCTTAACCCGCTTTCAAGTAATTCACGGGACATTTTCAGCTGCTGTGACTGAACATACTCAGTGTAGCTGCAGCCAAGAATGTTCTTTATTTTTCGCTGAACAGTCCGGCCACTCTGGTGCATCGCCTGTGCCACCGAGTCAAGATTACACTGCCGTTTTCGCAGGAGTACGGAGACCTGCTCTTCAAGACTCTCAATGAAGCTCAGGTCTGCGCTGCTTATCCCCGGGTTATCCTCTGTGGTATCCGGTTCGGCGGAAAAAAGGAATCGGCGTCGGCACCACTCTCTCTGGCGGATACGATTCTGAATCTGAGTGGCGATCCGCAGCTTAAGTTCTTCTGCTGAGAACGGTTTGACGATGTAGTCATCAGCACTGCACCTTAAGCCGGTTATTTTATTTTCGGGATCACCCAGAGCCGTGAGATGGATTATTGGTATATGGCTGGTGGTATCGTCATTTTTCAGGGTACGGGTCACATCGAAACCGCAACCATCCGGCAACATCACATCACAGAGTATCAGCGCCGGTAACTGTGTCCGGGCCGCCTGCATGCCCTGCTCAGCTGATGCGGTAAAGATCAGTTTGTACTGAGGCCTCAACAGCAGATCCAGCACCTGTTGCAGGGACGGGTCATCTTCAATGATCAGCAGCGTTTCAGTGCCAGCGGTTTCCGAGGACTGATCGTCGGTGCAAGTCTGAGCGGTGGCGGGCAACTGGTAACCGCAGGCATCGGAAGTGACAGCGGCGCCGCCCGTCGACAGGCAGGGTAACCACACCCGGAAACAACTTCCCCGGCCCGGCTCGCTTTCCAGGCAAATTTCACCGCCACAGGAACTGGCCGCCTGACTGACCGTGTACAGACCCACCCCTTCTCCTTCAGGAGTCCGGCTACTGGCCTGGTGACCACGATACTGCCGCTCGAAAACTTTTTGCTGCTCCCCCGGTTCGATACCGATACCTGTATCAGTCACCGACACCCGCAGCTGATCTCTCTCCGGCATCACTTCAACGGATACCTTCCCCCCATCAGGAGTATATTTGACGGCATTGTCGATGAGATTATGCAGAATGTCCTCCAGTGCACTTCGGTTCAGAGTAACCGCGGCATCGGGGATCGGCGACTCAAGGACACTGACACCCCGCTGTTCAGCGCGGCCCCTGTGAGCTTCTATCAACGGCTTTACGAATGAGCGCAGATCGAATGTCTGAGTCCCGGGTTCATGGATGGCCTTGTTCACAGCGGCCGCCAGCATCTGATCAATCAGGCGCTGCAGACGTTCTGTTCCCTGCAGAATGATACCGGTATGGCGTTCAGACCCGTTACAGGATTGCCCGTTGCTCAGTATTTCTGCTGGTGCCCGAATAAGAGAAAGCGGGGTTCTCAGTTCATGAGCTGTTCGGAGGTAGAACGCATCCTGAGCGTCCATCATCCTTTCCAGCTCTCGTGCCTGTTCATCCAGCTGTTGGTTCCTGAGATGCAGCTCCGCCGTGTTGCTTTCAATCAGATTCTGCAGCTTTCGCTCCCGACGGCGATAAGCGGCGGTTCTCAACCGAAGCATGCCCCAGAAAAAGGTTGCGAGCGCCGCCATATAACCCATCCAGGCCCAGACAGACTGCCAGGGAGAAGGCTGAACCCGGAAATGCCAGGTGCTGATTTCGGAGCTTTTCATGCCGTTACCAGCCAGCGCTTCAACTTCTAAGCTGTACTCTCCCTGTGGAAGACCGGCAAAGGTTATCGCCTGATCAGTCGCCCTGCTCAGCTTCCAGTGATCCTCATACCCTTTTAACCGATATCGGTATGAGTTTTTCTCAGGATTTAAATAATGCAGAACCGATATATGGAAAACAATTTTCCGATCGGATTGTTTCAAAACCAGAGGGTTCTCAGGATCCTTTTTTGTCAGAGGTCCGGAAAGACCATCTTCATTATAAACAGAGCCTGATATCTGCAACTCCGGCAATGTTTTTAAAGAACCGAACTGTTTCGGCCTGAAATAATTAAAGCCATTTACACCACCCACCAGAAACGCATCATTTCGCGTTTTCAGATAGGCGTTAAAATTAAATTCATTACTCTGCAGCCCATCTGAACCGTCATAGGTTCTAACGGTAAAACTCTCGGTATCGAACTTTGAAAGCCCATTATTGGTGGTAATCCAGAGATATTTACCGTCCGGCATAATGCCGTAAAGAGTATTGTTGCTCAGGCCATCTTTTTCATAAAAAAATCGTGCTTCATTATCCCGAAGGTCATAACGGGTGAGACCTGACCCCGTGGCAATCCACAGCACCCCGGCAGAATCCCGGTAAACACTTCTGACATCATTGCCGCTGAGAGCCCCCTGCTCCGCTGTCAGGGTAAAGAAGCGCTTCTGCTCCTTATCGTAACGACTGAGACCACCACTGGTTCCGACCCACAGAACCCCTTGTGAATCCTGATACAGTGCCCGTATTCTGGCATGAGGCAGGGCAGCAGGATTCAACGCATCGACAGGAAACCTGTCGATATCTCCGGTTTCGGGATCCAGTCTGTTGAGTCCCTGCTTAGTCCCGATCCACAGAAATCCTTCATCATCCCGGAGCAACAATCTCGCGTGATTGTTACTGAGCGTATTCGGATCGTTTTGCCGGGAGCGGAAATGCCTGGTATCGCAGGTTTCCGGGTTGAGCTTCAGCAGCCCACCACCTGCCGTTCCCAGCCACAACCAGGGGCTGTCGACCACAATCGAGCGAATATCCGCCGACTCCAGCGCACCATTGCATTGCGCGTTACTGACAGCCGCCGGGACAGTTCCTTCCGCCGGCGCCAGTCGGCTCAACCCTTTTTTGGAGCCGATCCAGATATCACCCTGAAGATCTTCGGCAAAAGCCCAGACCATCCTGCTTCTCAATCCCTCTTTCTGAAGCGGATCATAACGATAGTGGGGAAAATCCACTCCCTGATAGGCAATACGGTTGGCGCCATTATCGTAAGTTCCGGCCCATAGCACACCACTGCGGTCCTCAAACAGACTGATGACGGTATCACTACTGAGGCTGCTGGTACTGGCTTTGCTGCTTCGATAGTGCAGGAAACGCCCGCTATCAGGATCAAAGCGATTAAGCCCGCCCGACCAGGTGCCCAGCCACAACCAGCCGTCACGGTCCTCAATGACAGAGGTTACTTCGCTGTCATTCAAACCATCGGAGTTCTCCTTATTCTGAACAAATCGAATGAACTGCCCGCTCTGCCTGTCAAAGCGATTAAGCCCCCCATATTCCGTTCCTATCCAGAGCCGTTGCTGACTGTCTTCGTAAATCGCATTGATGGAATTGTTACTGAGGCTATGCGAATCACTGCTATCGTGGCGGTACCGAGTGAAAGTTTCGGTTTCCGGATCAAATCGGCTCAGTCCGCTGCTGGCGGATCCGAACCAGAGATCACCGTCTCCGGTCTGAGTGATTGCCCGGATAATACCGGAGGTGACCCCGTCTGAAGTCTCAGGAACCGAAGAAGGATAATGGTGAAAGATCCCACGTGCCGGATCCAGCCGTGAAACCCCCGCTTCGCTGCCGGTCCAGATATCCCCATCAGCGGATTCGTAGATGCTGTAGACATCATCGCTGAGCAGGCCATGAACCCTGTCTGAAGAGGCCCGGTAATGAGTCCACTCCTGCGAAACCGGGTCATAGCGATTGAGCCCCCCGCCCAGAGTGCCAATCCAGACGATGCCTTTACGATCGATCAGCAGCGATCTGACATAGTTGTCACTGAGAGAGGCTGACCCGGACGGACCCTGGCGCAGATGACGAAATCGGTAACCATCGTAAATATCGACCCCATCTGCCGTCCCGAACCAGATATATCCGGACTGATCCTGGGCGATGGCGTAGACCGTACTCTGAGACAACCCCTGCTCCAGCGTCAGCCGTGCTACCGATAATGGCAGCGCCTGACTCTGCGGTATCCATGTAAAAACGAAAACAAAAAAAATTGATAGCAGATAGCTCTTACCGGCAGAGAAAAAGTCAGGGCTCACTTTTACATCCTTGTGTCTGAATAGCTGTCGGGGCCAACTCTACCTTCTCAAACCATCAACTTCCAGACAAATAATCTATAAAAACCAATAGCTTCCAGAATCTTCAGATATATCTTCCGGCCCATAACCGAAGCGCTGTCAGCTCAGATTCCAGAACCAGTCTGACCAGGATCCGCTCCCCTCAGACAGTAGTATCCGATTCTGGTCAGCATGGATTTCAGTTTAGGGAAGCCACCTCACTGGAAACACCACAGTGCCTGAGCGGGGCTTGATGGATATCGGTGACCAGGCCGGCGTCTAACGGTAAGGAAGGAGCCGGGGCAGTTCCGATCAAAGGACTCTCGTCTGTGGCGCTGATGAGCTGGTCAGATAAGCGCCCCGCCCGATTTCAGCTTTGAAGCGATGGAGCATCCCTTATGCAGCCCGTTCACGAACTTCTCAGCCGAATCCGCTGGGATCCGGAATTTGGTCAGGGAACCTTTGAGATCGCCTATGACGACCACCTGCAGTCCCGATGGGTGCATATCGCCCTGAGTGAGATCGATTATGAAGGCGGCAGCAGCTTTATGTTTGAAGCCCTCAACCAGCAGGGAGAGGCCATTTCCGTCCCCCTCCATCGAATTCGGGCCGTGTACAGGGATGGTCAGCTGATCTGGCTGAGAAGCACAGCTGCCGCCAGACGGTAAGACAACCTTATCGGCCGCCGAAACCCCGACCAGCAGAATCGATCCGCCCTGTGGCTGTAGCCTGCTGTTCATCTCCATTCTTTGTCCGGCCGGAAAGGCAATTCGGCCGTCAGCTGCACTATCCTTTTATACAGGGTCGACAGGAAACAACTCTCCGGATAAAAAGACGTTCTCCGGTGACAGGGACGGGGATTTCAGAGACGGCCCAGAACGCTATGACTGAGGTGATAACCATGAAAATTGGAGTCGTGGTAGCGGACGCAGGAAGAGCCCGCATCTTTTCCACTCAACGGCTGGGAAGCGAACTCGAATCACTGAAAGAACTGACCAACCCCTATGGCAAGCAGCGGGAACAGGATCTGACCTCCGACCGCTCCGGGCATACCCGCAGCCCCAGTGGCACCGGGCATACAATGAGCAACAGGGTAGAATTCAAGGATCAGGAAGCCCACCATTTCGCCAGAGGCATCGTCAGTGAGCTGGAGGAAAGACATCAGAGCGACAAGTTCGGGAAGCTTTATCTGGTGGCCGCTCCCCGCTTTCTCGGACACCTGCGCCAGGAGCTCAGCCCGGAACTGCAGAAGTTGATTTCCGGCGAACTGGCTAAGGATTTCAGCCTGATGAGCGAGCAGGAAATACAGAAACATCTCTACGAAGTTTCCCGGCTGCACTGATCGGACTCGGGCAGGGCCTCGAACTCGGAGGGATACCGACCATGGTGAAGAAATCGTCAGGACTCGAGGTCCTGCGCAACATCGGCATCATTGCCCACATCGATGCCGGCAAGACCACAACCACCGAGCGAGTGCTCTACTATACGGGGCGAACCCACCGGCTCGGCTCGGTGGACGACGGTACGGCGGTGACCGACTGGATGATCCAGGAGAAGGAACGCGGTATCACCATCGTCTCCGCCGTCATCAGCGCCCACTGGCGAGAACATCAGATCAATCTGATCGATACCCCCGGCCATATCGACTTTACCGCCGAAGTACAGCGAGCTCTGCGGGTGCTGGACGGCGGCGTCGTGGTGTTTGATGCAGTCCATGGCGTCGAACCCCAGAGTGAAACGGTATGGCGTCAGGCAGACCGCTATCGGGTACCGCGAATCTGTTTCGTCAACAAGATGGACCGGATGGGCGCCAGTTTTGACAGTGCGGTCGAGAGCATCGAGCAACGGCTGGGGGCCCGGGTGGTAGCATTGCAGCTGCCCGTTGGCGCGGAGGCGGAGTTTGAAGGGGTCATCGATCTGCTGCAGATGCAGCTGATTCGCTGGCCGGATCAGTGTGGAGCCAGTCCCGATGTCGGGGAAATACCCGCGACCATGCGGGAAAGGGCCGACCAGGCCAGGGCGCAGCTGCTGGAGCGGATAGTGGAGACCGATGATCGCCTGCTCGAGCGCTATCTGGAGGGAGAAGAGCCTGAGCCGCAGGCCCTGACAGCCTCCCTGCGCCGGGCCACCATCGCCAATCAGCTGTTTCCGGTGCTTTGTGGTGCCGCCCTGCGCAACAAGGGCATACAGCCATTACTCGATGCGGTGGTGGATTATCTGCCTTCACCACTGGATATCGGCCCCGTCACCGGGACCGATCCCCGCACTCATTCAGCGGCCGAACGAGCCCCGGACCCGCAGGCGCCGCTGGCCGCCCTGGTGTTCAAGGTGGTATCAGATCCCTATGTCGGCCATCTGGCCTGGGTGCGGGTCTATTCAGGAACGATGAAAACGGGGGACAAAGTCTGCAATGCCACCCGGGACGGCAGCGAACGTCTTGGTCGTCTGGTACGGATTTATGCCGATCACCGCGAAGCAATCCAGCAGGTATGTGCCGGTCATATCGACGCCATACTGGGCATGAAGAACGCCCATACCGGCGACACCCTCTGCAGTCCCGACCATCCGATCCTGCTGGAAACCATCCGCTTTCCGGAACCGGTGATCAACATCGCTCTGGAACCCAGAACCCATGAGGAAGAGAAGCAGATCGGCGTGGCCCTGCACCATCTGGCGGAAGAGGACCCCACCTTCAGGACCTGGACCGATGAGGATACCGGCCAGATCATCCTGGCCGGCATGGGTGAATTACATCTGCAGGTGATCGTCGACCGGCTGCAGCGTGAACACCATCTGCCGGTCAGAACCGGAAAGCCCAGGGTCAGCTACAAGGAAACCATCAGCCAGCCGGCATTGATGGTCGAGGCCCGCCACGTCAAACAGACCGGTGGCCACGGCCAGTACGGCCATGTGGTGCTGGATATCGAGCCGGGGCAACCGGGTAGCGGGATTAGCGTAGAAAGCCGGATCAGCGGCGGTGCCATCCCCCGCGAATTTATTCCCGCCGTTGTCAGAGGCGTCAAAGACGCCAGCTGCTCCGGGGTGCTGGGCGGCTATGCCATCACCGATGTCAGCGTGATCCTGCAGAACGGTTCCTCCCACGATGTAGATTCCAGCGAACAGGCATTCCGAACCGCCGGCGCCAGAGCCTTTATCGAGGCGATAAGGCAGGCGGAACCAATTCTGCTGGAGCCGATCTGCCGGCTTGAGGTGATCACCCCTGAGGAATATACCGGCGATGTACTGGGTCAGCTGAGCGCCCGTCGCGGAGAGATCGAGGGCCTGACCCCTCGCACCGGCAGGATCGAAGTCATTCGGGGCCGGGTGCCGCTGCGAGAGATGTTCGGTTACGCCACTCAGCTGCGATCCGTCACCCAGGGACGTGCGCTGTTTTCCATGGAGTTCGACCACTACGCGCCGCTGCCGCCGGAACTGATGCAGGAAGTGCTGGAGCGAGGTTGAAGAGGGTGCCGATCGAAAGGGCCGGAGCGGCTCTGTAGCCGACAACCAGGGCTCAGCGTCAGAGCCATGATTGAAGAAAACTGGCGACTGCGGGCAGCTATTGCGGTGTTACATCCATCCGTTCTCAGTGGTCGGCCGTTGCCGATGAGCTTACCAGCTCAGATCGCGCCGTTTCGCTGGCTACCATCGCCTCGTAGGACAGTTTTTTAACGACTCCCCGGGTATTTTCTGCCCGTGCCTTGCCGATCAGAGCCATGGCTTTCTGCAGATGATTCTGCGCCGGCGGATTCAGCTCGCCGGCCTGCAACACCTGAAATGCATCTTCAACTTCGTAGCCCGCCCGAAGCAGCAGCCTGTTCCAGCCCCGGCCCTCAAGATTGGCCACACCGCTCGCCTCCTGCAGCAGATTCATCGCCGTCCGGATATTTTCCAGCGCGTTGATGGTCTGCATAAACGCCACCAGCGCCCTGACCTCTGAATCGTTCAGCTTCACCGGCTGTCCGGTCAGGCCCACCAGCATCTGACCGGCGGGTGAACTGTTGAATGCCTCGGTATTGTAAAACGCCACCGAGGCCTCTAGGGTCGCAGCAGAGTTATTGTGGAAGAAAGGTGAAGTGTCTGCCGCTTCCACCAGGGGCGGGGTGTTGAATTCGCCATTTCCGGGCACGCCAAAACCATCATCGGGAGGGATCGCGATACCGGTGGTCTGACTGAGTTCGGCCCTGAGAGCCTCGACACCGGTATTAAAACTGAGGTTGCCGGCATTGTCGCCAAAAACAGCGGGATCGGCACTGGCCCCCGCGTTGAAATGGCAGATATTGCACTTACTCAGCTTATCGTCCAGAAAGATCTGCTGGCCGAGGGCCGGAAGCGATCCCTTCAGATCCAGCGGCAGAGTCAGATCCTGCTGCCGCCCCAGCGACAACATATACGCCTCCAGCGCATCCAGTTCCCGCTCACTGGGCAATCGAAAATCAACCCCGGGGCTGCGCCGGGTGGTCCTGGTAAAATGCTGAGTTACGGCACCGACGGCGAAAGAACGCAACGTACCTTCACCGGGAGCGCCGTCACCGGACCAGCCGATGCGCGGCCCCTGACCGCTCTGCACCGAGGTGGCTAAGGACAGCAGATGCGGTATGCCGCGCATATTGAAATTGCCGGCCAGATCCTCGAAGCCGTCCTGATTGCCGAGAATCAGGCCATGGGATCGCATCAGTGGCGGGATTTCAAAATTCTCGGCAAGAGCCGCCCTGGTTTCCGCCACGAACAGCGGATCTTCCGGTGGCAGGGTCGCGATAAAGGCGGGCGACAGCGCGAAATTATCTTCGACGCGGTGGCAGGTCCCACAGGTCCGGCCGTTGCCACCAAAGGTCTCATTAAAAAAGATTCGCTCACCCTGCGCAATCAGCCCATAGGCGTCGTCGGAGTATGGCGAATCCGACTGGCAGGCGGACAGCAGCAGAGGCAGCAGAGCTGCTTTCCAGGAAATTCCGAAACGCCTGCTGATACGGGCAACCGGCTGATTTTCAGTGTGTGGATTAGTCACCTGAAGCCCTCCTTAACACCATTCCCGGGAACGCACTTATTGAAGTCTAGATGAAAACTCACCGCCCGAAACATTTCGCGGCCTCATCGCAACCGCTCCATTCCAGCGGTCGGCGGCAATCGCCAGGGCGTAAAAACTGTCGGGCAAGGAAATCAGTGGCTACACTGACTTTATGGCCACAGGGAGGTCCGCAGTTGGGGGTTTTTGTCGCCATACGGAGTATCCGCTGCGCCATGTCCCTCAGGCACCCACCATCGATAATCGATTGTTTTGCATGAAAATAACGTGCTCGACGGAGCACCACTTCGCCGTCGACATAAGGGGGCTGAGCATGAACATCCGACATCTGCTGTTACCTGTCTTGTTATCCCTGATCGGCGCACTTCAGGGCTGTGCTTTCAGCCCGCTGGACGATGGAAAACTCGACTATACGGCACTGGGGGCCAGTGACGCGGTCGGGATCGGTGCTATCCCGGTCAACCGGGGCTATGTGTTTCGAATCAGGGACCGGCTGGAGCAGCTGAATGGTGAGGTTCGACTCGCCAATCTCGGAATTCCCGGTGGCCAGGCGGACAATATTGAGGCCGTGGCCCGCATCGTGGTACCCGGGGTTCAGCCTGAACTGGTTACCCTCTGGACCGGTGCCAACGACCTGATAGCCGGTGACGACCCCGAGCAGTTCGAGCAGCACCTGGAAGCGATTCTGCAGCGCCTCGAAAAATCGACAGAGGCGCTGGTGGTTATTGGCGATCTGCCTGATCTGACTCGCCTGCCCCGCTTTGCCGACAATCCCGGCCGGGTGGTCACCGGTGAACGCGTCAGCGCGTTCAATGCGGTCATTGAACGCCAGGCCGAGCGCTTCGATGTTCCCATCGCCCGTCTGTCGGAACTGGATATGCTGGATCGGCTGACCAGCGATATCGACGGTTTTCACCCTAACAATGAGGGTCACCGGATGATCGCCGAAAAATTCCTGGAGGTGATTGTGACGGAGCTGGAGCTGGAATAGCTCAGTCAGCGACCATCTCTGCCGGGATCCGACAGCGGCCCGGCCTTCAGAAGCGCTATAGTCCCCGCTACCGGGGACTATACTCTGTTTACAGTCTGCCGGACCGAAATGCCTTTATTCTGACCACCCGGCAGACCGCTCCGACCGCAGCCGGATGGTCGTCTGCACGGCAGTCAGTAACCGGAATATAACTGTCGGTCGTTGCATATCCCCGGGGGCTTTCTGATGGGTCATTCCGTCGATAATCTGTTTGCAGATGAGCCGCCCTCCGAACATCCTGAGTCAGCACTGCCGCCATGGAAGGTGCTGATCGTCGACGATGATCCCGACGTCCACCGGGTCACCGAGCTGGTGCTGCGGAAAGTTCGCTTCGAGGAGCGGGCCCTTCACATCGATAACGCCTACAGCGGTTCCGAGGCGCTGGAAAAGCTGAGTCAGCACCCGGATACCGCCCTGATTCTGCTCGACGTGGTCATGGAAACGGATGATGCCGGACTACGTGTAGCCCGGGCGATCCGGGAGGAGCAGGGCAACGCGCTGGTCCGTATTGTGCTCAGAACCGGTCAGCCCGGCCTGGCCCCGAGACGTGATGTCATTCTCAACTACGATATTAACGACTACAAGGCGAAGTCAGACCTCACCAGCACCGATCTGCTGACCACGGTGGTGGCCAGCCTCCGAAATTATCGCGACCTGCGCCAGACCGAATCCGGTTATCTCGGGCTGATGAAAATCCTTGAGGCCGCCGCACCGTTATACGATCTCCACAGCCCCACCGAGTTTATCGGCCAGGCACTGACCGGACTCTGCGATCGCCTGCCATTGACCGGGGAGATTGTCGGCTCCGTCTGCGGTATCGCAGCAGTTCCCGTGGAGGAAGGTTTCAGGGTGGCCGCCATATATGGCGATCCGCAGGGGATAACGGTGGGCAGTCTGCTGAGCGATGACGACCATCGGCGGGTAAAGGATTGCTTCGAAGCCGGACACTCCTGCTACTGGTCAGACTGCTGTGCGCTCTATATCGGCAGCCGGCAGGGCATGACCCCCTTTGCCCTGCTGTTGACCGAATACCCTGATCTCAGTCGCTGGGAACGCCACCTGCTTGATGTCGGCTGCGCCCATTTCTCCGTGGCCTGTGACAACGCTCAGCTGGTGGATGGTATGAAGCAGCTGAATCTCTCCCTGGAGGAGAAAGTAGAGAAGCGAACCGAACAGCTGCAGCTGGCCCGACAGGAGGCCGAATCATCCAATCAGGCCAAGAGTCAGTTTCTGGCCAATATGTCACATGAAATCCGCACCCCCATGAACGCCATTCTCGGTTTTACCGAGATCCTGGCGGGCCTGATTGAGCATCCCCGGCAACAGGACTACCTGAAGTGCATCCAGACCAGCGGAAAATCGCTGCTGACGCTGATCAACGACATTCTGGATCTGTCAAAAGTCGAGGCCGGTAAGCTGGAGCTGAACTGCACCGCAATCAGCCCGCAACGACTGTTCCGGGAGATGGAGCAGCTGTTCTCTCAGAAAATGGCTGAGCGGGATCTCGATTTCCGGCTCGAACTGACTGCGGAGCTGCCCCCGGCCCTGATTCTCGACGAGGTGCGTCTGCGCCAGATACTCATCAACCTGATCGGCAACGCCATCAAATTCACCCGCGAGGGTTTCGTGAAGCTGCGGGTCAGCCACCGGTTTCCGGCATCGGAACGGAGTCTGCTGGACCTGATCATCGAGGTGGAGGACAGCGGCAGGGGAATTTCCGAAGATCAGCTGGAGAGCATATTCGGTGCCTTTGAACAGCAGCGGGGCCAGAGCATCAACGAATACGGCGGCACCGGACTGGGCCTGACGATCACCCGACGACTCACAGAGTTGATGGGAGGCGTCATCGAAGTCGTCAGCAAAGAGGGGGAAGGCAGTACCTTCCGGGTTCTTCTCAGGGAGGTCGCGGTGGCCCCGGTATCGGCACTGGATGCCGAAACCTCCCCGGCAGTCGATGTGGACACTCTCAGCTTTCAACCGGCAACTATCCTCGTAGCCGACGACCTGGCCGTGAACCGAACCCTGGTCAGAGGCTACCTGGAGCCCTGTGGCTTCGAGCTGATCGAGGCTGAGAACGGTGAACAGGCCGTCCGGCAGACCCGGGCCCGGCATCCGGATCTGGTGCTGATGGATATGAAAATGCCGGTCCTGAATGGTTATGACGCCGCCGCACAGATCAAGGCCGATACGCAGATCGGCGAGACTCCCGTCATCGCCCTGACCGCATCGGCCATGGAAGCGGCGGTGGAAGAGATCAGGGCACTGTGCGATGGCTATCTGCGAAAACCGGTATCCAGATCCGATCTGATCGGTGAACTCGCTCGGTTTCTGCCTCATAGCGTCGCAGATTCAGTCCCTGCAGACTCAGAAACGGCTGAGCAGGAAAGACAGCAGGCCTGGTCGCCGGAACGCCTGAGCAGTTCAGTGCGTGCACGATTACCGGAACTGATCGAAAACCTGACCGCTCAGCAACCGCTCTGCAAACAGCTTTACGACACCATGGCCATCGATGAAATCGAAGCCTTTGCCGGTCGGATCCAGGAGATGGCGACGGATTTTGGTTACCCGCCGCTGGAAGCCTGGGCCCGGCGCCTGGCAGCTGCAGCCGGCAGTTTCGACCTGGAGGGGATCTCCGGCACTCTGGAGGAATTTTCTGAACTGATTGAGCAACTGGAACAACTGCTGCACCAATAAACATCTATACAGTGCCCGGGTGATGGCAATCGGGCGACAGAACTTAAGCGGTGGAAACAGATGAACGCACACAGCCGGCAGTCCCGCATTCTGATCGTCGATGATACACCGAGGAATATTCAGTTACTGGGAACCATCCTGAAAAACGAGGGCTACCAGATCAACATTGCTCAGAATGGAGTTCAGGCGCTCAACGTGGTCGCCCGGATGCCGCCCGACCTGATTCTGCTGGATGTGATGATGCCTGAACTCGACGGCTTCGAGACCTGTAAACGGCTGAAAGAGGCGCCGGAAACCGAGGATATCCCGGTGATCTTTCTGACCGCTAAGGTCGATACCGACGATATCGTCCACGGCTTTGAACTCGGTGCCGTCGACTATGTCACCAAGCCGTTCAACGCCGCCGAACTGCTGTCCCGGGTCAGCACCCATCTGGAGCTGAGGGCGGCGCGGCAGAGACTGCAGGCGCTGGATGACAAGCTCTCCAGGTACCTGTCACCGCAGGTTTATGCATCGATTTTCGCCGGCGAAACGGACGCGAAGATCAGTTCCTACCGAAAGCCTCTGACGGTCTGCTTCAGTGATATCGTTGGCTTCACCACGATCACCGAGGAGATGGATCTTCACGATCTCACCGACTGGCTGAACCATTACCTTAACGAAATGGCCGACATCACCCTGCAGCATGGCGGCACCCTGGATAAATTTATCGGTGACTCCATCATGGTCTTTTTCGGCGATCCGCAATCCCAGGGAATCCGGGACGATGCCATTCACTGCGTGCAGATGGCCATGGCCATGCGAAGCCGGGCGGAGCAGCTCGGTGTCGCCATCCGCATCGGCATCAGCTCCGGCGAATGCACCGTTGGTAACTTCGGCAGTGAACAGCGGATGGAATATACGATCGTCGGCAAGGTCGTCAACACCGCCTCACGACTGGAAGAAAACTCGGAACCGGGCCGTATTCTGATCAGCAGCGCCACCCGGGAGCTGGTCGGAGATGCCATTCCGTGCCAGCTGCGGGGGGATATTCATGTGAAGGGTATCGAGCGTAACCTGACCACCTGGTGGGTCCTGTAGCAGTGGTTCAGGGGAGCGGATTCAGCGCTGACTCACTCCACTTTGCGGCGAACACCCCAGGTGATACTCCACTCCATATCGCAGTCGGCACCGCTGAAATCCCGGATATGGGAGCGCGCGCTGTACTCGGATTCACCGGGGGTATCCAGAATACCAACCTCCCGGTAGTTTCTGGATCTGAGCAGTGAAACAAATGCCGCTTTGTCGGCTTCTGAAACGCCTTTGATGGTGCGAAGTGTGTCATCCATAACATCAGTTCGTAGTCAGCATTGCTGGTAACGATCCCGTACCAGTCCTCCGTCCTGCGTACCCTAATCCCTCCGCAACAATCCGGACATAGGAAAAAGTTGTATTTCCGACTTATGTCAGGATAACTGCCTGAAGGATCCGTGACTTATGCCGACATCGCTGCCGGCAATAAGCGGATAGTACCCGACCCAGCCATCCAGCCAGCCACTCACCCTGATTCAGGGCCGCCGAGGCGGCGGTTTGCGAAGGGTTAATGCAATCCCATCTCAGCACGCTCTTTTTCCACCTGCTTTCGCTCTTCGGGGGTCAGGTGCCTGATGCAGTCATTCATCTCGGAGGCCAGACTGAGAACCATAAAAGGAGCCGCTTTTGAAAGGAACATGTTGAGAAAGGCCTGCTTTCGACACTCTCTGTATTTCCCCATGTCGGCCTGGGCACCGGACCAGGGAAAGCCACAGGCTATCACCACAGCCAGACCAGCCAGTACTTTTTTTGGTGTCTTTATTGTTGTTATCTTCATTGTTCTGTTACCTGCTTTACCACTTTGCTGCAATCGGAAAGCGATCCCCTCAGCGGTCACCGGGCCGGTAGTTTTCCGGCTGACATCGGGTCAGCGGTGTTCGCTGTATGGGATAACGCCGTTCCTGAATCTGAGTCACAGCCAGACGGCAACCAGGTTCAAATAAAATGGCGTGAAGAGCATGGCCGCCTGCCGGCACGGGCGGCCACCAGAAGCCGGTCGAAGACAATGGCGGAGCTATCACAGTCTGGCCCTGCGACCTTCGGCGGATTTCGGAAAGGCGTGAGGCCCGGGCAATGACCCGGCCTGCAGAGCTCCGCCGCTTTCAGCAGGATAACGCCGGCTGGCGATCAGAGAGGGGACCTGTTCAAAGGGGAATGCAGGTATCGCCGGCAACGTTGCTGCCGGCGATCAGGAGATGGAATGGAGAGGCGGCACGCCTCTCCGCAGAGACGATCAGTACTTACCTATCGCATTGATAAACCAGCCTTTTGCTTCATAGTCCATATCTGTCAGATCATCGGAGAAGTCACTGAAGTTGTAACCAACTCCGAGTTTAAAGTTCTGGCCAAAGTGCCGGTAGCCTGCCAGCAGCATCCCCTCCCGGGAATCCTCTGCGGTTTTCTCCTCGCGACGACGCCATTCCAGTGTCACATCCCAGGCATGTACCACGTGCCAGTCCGCCCGCAGGATCAGCAGCTGACCTTCACTGTCAAACCAGTCGGCACTGCTGTCACGGCTCGGGCGCAGCTCGCCGAGACGATAAGCGTATTTACCACCGACCGACCATCGCTCGCTCAGATCGTAGGTCAGATCACCGGAGAACACCTGGCTGCGCTGGGCGTAATCAACGGTACTGCTGTCCGAGGGTTGCAGCTGCTCCGGCGGCGCCAGATCGTAAAGGTAAGTGTACTTCAGCAGGGCGTTGACTCTGTCGTTGTCCACCGGGCGCCAGGCATAGCCCAGCGAGGCTTCGGCAAAGTCACCATCGAATTCGTCACCGCGGTCGGATTCGCTGATGGACAGGTCCAGCCGAACGATGGCACGCCAGTCGTCGGAGACCTGCGCTGAGTAGTTGTTGCGCCACAGCCAGGTGGTACGATCCTCATCGCTGCTGTCGTCATCCCGATACTCCAGGCCACCGGCGTAACGATGTTTGCGGTCATGGAAGCCGACACTGCCGGTAATGGCGGTACGCTCGATAGCGTCATCGGTTTCCTGATTGATGTCACCATGTTCGAGACTGAAACCGTAGCTCCAGCGATCATTGGGCGCATAGTCGATACCGTAGGCCTGCATCAGCCCGTTCTGCCCGCTGCCGATCTGCTTGCGGCCTTCAGCATAAACGCTAAGGCTGTCGGTCCAGCGGGATCGCACCCCGGACACCAGCTGGCCATTGCGTGAGCGAACGCCGTTGTCGGTGCGATCATTGTCCAGCTGATAGTTGGTATAAACACTGGTGCGATCCGACCACTGATAATCGATACCGGCTCTCGCGCCGAGCCCCATATCGCCGCCGGAGATCTCCCCTTTCAGCGAAGTACGATCCGACAGCTGATAACTGCTGCCGACGCCGGCGCGGTGATTACGCTGCCGCTCACCGTCCCGATGCAGGGTTCCCTGGACAAAACCCCAGGCGCTCAGATCTTCTTCATCGGTATACTTCAGCTGCACCGCCAGATCCTGACGCTCACCGTGATCCGTCGTGCTGCCTTCCTGTTCGTCGGCCCGCAGGCCGGCTCCCAGTGTCCACCGCTCATCCAGTGCCATGGACACATCCACTTCCACCGCCCGCTGATCATTACCGTCGTTGCGGGTATCGTCCAGCTTCAGGGTCAGCGTGCTGGTGTCCGTCAGAGGCGCGGAGAAGCTACCGCCGAATTTGTCGGTATCGCCACTGGTCAGACGTCCCGGTGCGGAAAAGCCATCCTCACGGACCTCCAGATAGAAGGTCCCCTGACCTTCGCTGCCCGCTTCTCCGGTCAGATCCGACAGGCTGAAAGCCCCCTCAACCCGACCGGCTCCGGCTTCCCTGCCCCCCCGGTCTTCGGCATCAAAATCGAAACCGCCGTCATCGGAACTGTGCTGAGACAGTCCGGCGCCATCGCTGTTGGCCAGCTCCAGTTTCAGCCAGGTGTCGGCGCTTTTTCGCAACGTCAGATCGACACCGGCCAGGTCCTGGGTTTCTCCCATCTCTTCCTGACTGGAGACGCTGACTCCGACTTTGACGTTGTCGTTGACCCAGTGGGCCACACGCGCGGAAGTGGCCAGATCACTGAGCTCGGTAAAGCCCGGCGTATACTCGTAATTCACCACCAGATAGGCCGGGTGCCCCGACAGACTGCCGGACTGTACCAGCTGACGGTCATCGGCGACCGAAGAGAGCGGCGAGCTCAGCAGAATCCGCCCCTGGATGGAGTCGATATCGTAATCACTCCCGGCCGCCAGGTTCGTGACCTGCAGTACCTGGTCAGAATCCTTGTCGCGAACCTCAATACGGACTCGCTCACTGCCGGTGGTAATGTCCTGATGACGCAGGAAGAACACCGAGCCACCGGTACCGCGAAAATCCTCCCGAGCCGACAGGGTGCCCGGTTCGGCGGCGAAGGCATCGACCCGGGTCCGGTGCTCACCGCTGGCGGTATACTCGTCACTGCGATAGCGGGCCTGAGCACCGTAGAGCGCCCGATCGACCTGAGCCAGTTCGGTATCGGTCTGCTCGGCCTTAAAGTTACCCCAGAGCACATGGGAGTGACCCTCCTCAATGCGGGCGAAGAACTTACCCTGAGTCGGCGCATCCTCCACCAGCGTGGAATCGTCACCAAACACCGGCCAGTGACGGGTCGCGTCCATTCTGCGCAGCAGTTCACGGGGGTTCTTATCGTCGATGTTGCTGAACAGATGTTTCAGCTCCTGGTCGCCGGTATCACCGCTGGCGGTTACGGTATAACGGCCGTTGATCTTACCTTTGGTGTAAAACGCCAGCCGGCCGTCCGCATAGGTTTTTTCGTCATAATGGCGATCGCCACCATTGACCAGCTGAGCGGGCCCGCTGGTCTTGTTACGGCCGACGGTGATATCGGCCAGTGCCACGGTAAACCAGTCATCGTCCGGCAGCCTGAGATCACGCCGGTAAATACGCCCTTCACCCTTTGCATTGAGCACCGCGATCTCAACCTGATGCAGGCCCCGGGGTACGATCTGCTGAGTCACGAAGCCACCCCGGGCATCAACCGGCACCGCTTTCCCCATCACCAGCACCCGATGGTCTGCAGCCAGGTTGCGGCCATTTACGGTGATTACGCCTCCCTCAACCGGGATTCGATGCCGGCTCAGCCGGTTTTCGCCGTATCCAGCCGCCAGTTCGGCTCCGGCCTGCTGATCGTCGGTTACGGTCTCGCCGCGATCAAGCCGCCGCAATGGCAGCAGCTCCGTCTCATCGTAGCGCCCTTCACTGTCGTACACCCGCAGCTGGTAGAACAACTGCCGTGGCAGGACCCGAGGAGGCACAACCGCCGGTTGCCAGCCGCCGGCCAGGTCCTCGTTCAGGGCAACGGTGGCCAGTGTCCGGGCATAGCGGTCGACAATCAGAACCTCCGCCCGCTCGATCCAGTAGCGATAGTTGCTGTAGCCCTGGAACCTCAGGATTTCTCCGGCGCTATAGGTACGTTCACTGGCACTGACATTCAGCCGGGCCGGCCGTGCCAGGTTGTCATACTGCAGCTGAATCCCGGCGTCCTCCAGGGCAACATCGGTGCAACGCTGTTTATCGGCGCTGTCAGGTCCCTGCCCCGGCTCACGGGGCTGACCGTCGACACTGATGCGGAAAGGATCATCGCTTCCGGCATCGGCGGTTCCACACAGTGATCGGGCGACCTTTTCCGGCTTGCTGCTGACCTCGTCATACCAGACCTGCACTTCAACGCGCCGGTTCTTAGCCATGCCGGCGGCAGTCTCATTACTGGCCACCGGCTGCTCAGCCCCTTGGCTGCCGTAGCTGATAGCCCCGGCGGGCAGGTTCAGTTTCTCCATGAAGAAACGGCCGACGCGGTGGGCCCGATCCAGCCCTAATCCCCGGTTATCTCCGTACCGTTGACGGGCCGCCGCCGACAGGCGCTGGTTATCGGTGTGGCCTGTGATCCGCATGCGGATATTCCTGCGCCCGGCCAGTTGCCTGACCAGCGCTTCCAGCTGCTCATCCGGCCCCTGCTCCGGTGCAGAATAGCCGGAGGCAAAACTGACGCCATTAACCTTTCCCTGCAATTGCCGGGCAGTGATCTGCTCCTGCAGTTGTTCCTGCACCAGCAGGCTTCCGCTGTCCTCAGGTGCCAGGCTGTCAGCTCCCCGGATAGTAAAGCGGGCGTTCGGCAACTGCCGCTCCCCCTGCTCCGGGAACCCGGGCTGCCAGACCTGGCTGTCGTCGCTGACAGCACCACGGGCCCCCTGGTACTCTGATGGTTGTTCGGCGGCAGCGGCCAGAGAGAAACCGGAGACGGCTGAGGCAAGCACTAACTGACGAATTTTCACTGGTCCACCTCCTGACTGACAGCGGCAGGAACTGTTTCTTTCTCCAGTTGCAGGTCGTAGCAGCAGTCTTCCTGGTCCTGCCAGCGTTCCCTCAACAGCTTATCGACATATTCCAGCCGGGCTTCGGCAGCCTCCTCCCCTTCGCCATCAGTCAACCGGTAAGCCAGCCGCAGTACCGATGGCGATTCACGCAACAGCCCGATCAGGCCGTCGATCCGTTGCAGATAGCCTGCTGCCAGCTCGGCTTTTCCTTCGACAAAGGCGGCTCCGGCAAGCTCCAGCCGCACCACCCGGTGAATACCGGCACCGAAGTTGAGCTTGCTGATCTTGCCTCGGGTCAGACGGATAACCCGTGGGTTCTCGGTGGTAACCCGATAACCTGAAGGCAGAGTGCGGGTATCCAGCTTAAGAATGTAACTGGCGCCCCGCATCTCATCCGGGGTGGCGGCGCAGGTCACGTGATAGCGGCCACTGGCGTCGGTGGTGATCAGTTCACCGTTAACGGTAACCACACGAACGCCGGCCAAACCGGGTTCACCCTCATCCTGATAACCGTTGAGGTTATGGTCATCGAACACCTTGCCGATAATGTCACTGCAATCGAAGGTAGGGTCGGGTACCACCAGCACCACGGCGCTGGCGATGTTGGAGGTACGGTTACCGAACATCTCGGTCCAGGCCCGGTTGGTGTATTCGCCATCGGACACACCCGAACCCGGAATCAGCAGCAGCGCCAGGCTACGCGTCTGGCCCGCCGTAAAGGTGAGATTACTCCAGCGCAACTCCCGTCCACTGCGGACCGGTTCGGTCTCCACCTGGTCCAGCCGGGCTGACCCTTCCACATACTTGAATCCCGGCGGCATCTGATCCACCAGCTCGACGCTGTTCAGGGTCACCGTCAGATTGTTGATGGCAGTGATGGTATAGGGCACCAGATCACCGCGGCTGACGGTATCTTTCGCCGCGCTCTTGGTAACGGTGAGCGCCCCTTCCAGGATCGGGTCCAGCGGCACGTGGTTATTCAGCACATTACCGGAGGGCAATCCGGGATCAAGAACGAAGCTCAGGTAGTACTGGGTTGATCCGGCACCGGCGGCAAAGCCGGCAGACGACGTCGGACAGCCGGATGCATCATGGGAGGATGCGGTGATGGCCGGAGCAGTATTACTGCTCTGAACCAGGGCCGGATCCGGTGCCGCTGCCACCGTCGGTGTATTGCTGCAGACCGGGATCATCTGCGAGCCGCCGGGCAGATAACCGGCCGGCTCGGTAACGGTAAGGGTATAGGTCCCGGAAGGCGCGGTGTTAAAAAACAGGAACTGATAAAAACCGGTGGCGCTGGTGGTCTGGCTGACATTAGCGGTACCACCCACCAGGTGAGTCGCCGGACTAAAGCCCACCGGTCCGGAAATAGTCACCACCGCCCCCTCAACCGGATCACGGGTCACGGCGTTATAGACCACTCCGCTGGGATCCAGCGGCAGGCTCTGCTCCTGTATATCGTCGCCGGCAATCAGGGTCAGACTGTCCAGCGTGCTGCCACTGTTGTCGGCGCCGGCCGGGTTATTGGAATCGTCATCCACCCCGGAGGTAAAAACAGCCCCGCTTTCGTTAGGCAGCGGTCGACCCAGGCTGGAGCCGGTGTCCGGGTCACGGAAGGCAATCTGGTAACCGGAACTCGGTGAGATTCCGGTAAAGGAGTAGCTGCCGTCTGCCGCGGTATAGGAGGTCCTGACCGTCGTGCCGCTTAGCAGCAGCTCCACTTCCCAGCCGCTCACCAGTGCTTCGCCGGCATCGCGAACCCGATCATGATCGGTATCACGCCAGACCCTGCCGGATACCTGAGCGGAATCGGCAATGGGAGTCGGATCATCGTCGTCGTTATTCCCGTCGAAGCCGGGCGGCTCCCCCCCACCCGAGATCTGCACCGTATTAATCAGTAGCTGTCCGGAAAGTCCCGAACCGACGCTGACTTCCAGCAGGATCGGCGTACCGGTGCCTCCGGCGCCGATCACCGAGGTACTGGTACAGGTCACGGTCTGACCGACGATAGCGCAGCTCCAGTCGCTGTTGGCTCGTACCGCCGTGGCGGTGATGCCGGCCGGCAGCGTATCGACGATCGTCAGGGTACCGCTGGTGCTGAGAGTACCGATATTGCTGGGGGTAATGGTATAAACGCCGGTTGCTGATCCGGCACCGAAACTGGCCGGAGAATGGCTTTTCCTGATGGCCAGATCCGGAGCCGAATCGGGCTGTTCGGCGAAATCATTGTCGGACGACACACTGTTGACGCTGGCCAGCACAACAGCTGAGATCGAACTGGGGGTGGTGCCTGTGCCGGTGGCCGTGCCGCCTGCTGAGCCCGCCGTGGTGATGCCATTGCTGGTACCGTTGGGCTGAGCGGGCTGGGTCAGGGTATAGGTCCCCTGGGGCAGGCCGGTAAAGCTGTAACTGCCGTCGTTGGCCGTGGTTGTCGCAGCCGACACCGGATTGCCGTTGATATCGGTTCCGGTCAGATTAATGGTCTGGCCGCCGATACCATGATCCGAGCCGTTGACGGTGCCACTGTTGTCATAATCGAGGAACACCTGGCCGGAAATTCGCGCACCCTGAGGAATTTCCGCGAAGTTATTGGCGCGGGTGTCGGTATTGGGAGGCAGAATAATGGTGCTGATCACACTCGGCAGCGTGGTCAGCCCCGAAGCCGTACCGGCGGTTCCGCCGTTAGCGACCGTGCCTGCGACCGTCTGACCGTTGGCCGTTCCAGCTGGCTGAGCAGGCTCTCTGACCGAATAAGTCCCGGGCGCCAGTCCACTGAACGAATAGGCGCCATCAGCGTCGGTAGTGGTGCTGCTGATCACCGAACTGCCGCTGTTCAGCAGTTCGATGGTCACCCCACTGAGGGCACTGTCGGCGCCATTACGAACACCATTGTTGTTTTCATCTTTAAATACGACACCCGCGATACCGGAGGGAATCACTTCGGCGAAGTTGTTATTCCCCGAGCCACTGACTTCACTGGCACCGCCATCACCGTTGAGCACAATGCCGACAATCTGACTGCTGGAGGCACTGGGATTGGATGCTGCCCCGATGGTGCCGGTACTGCCGTTGACGGCGGTAATGGCACCTGCCGTGGTGGTGCCGTTGGTGGTACCCCCGGGCTGTACAGGCTGGCACACCGAGTAGGTCCCCGCCGGTAGCTTCGCAAACAGGTAGTTACCGAGGCCGTCGGTGGTGGCCGGATTGCTGACACCGGCGACGCTGACCAGCGCCCCGCTGCAGTCGGCACCGCTGCGCAGTTCGATCGAAACCCCGGCAATCGGCGTATCGGTGCCGTCATCGTAAGCGCCGTTGGGAGTCAGGTTGTTGTCGTTGAACACCTTACCGGAGACATAACCCAGTGGGCTGATCAGCAGGCTGCTGTTGGCCGGCTGCTGGTTATTGCCGACGCTGGTCTGCAGGTCACCGGCAGGAATATTGTTGATATGTTCGCCGCTGGTGGTCCCGGTGACATCGACGCTGATGCTGCAGCCGCCGGCGGGAATGCTGGCACCACTGGCATAGCTGACCGAACCGCTGCCGGCCGCCGCCGTCACGCTGCCCGGACAGCTGCTGACGATATTGGGCGTGGACGCCACCAGAATATTGCCCGGAGAAGTGGGCAGGGTATCGGTAAAGACCGAACTCAGGGTAATCGCACTGCTGTTATCGTTGCCGAAGACGATGGTCAGCGTCGAGGTTCCGCCACTGGCGATAACCGCCGGCATAAACTGCTTATCAACGGTGGGCGGTGTGGAGACGATCAGTTCGGCACTGGTGGGCTCTTCGTTACTGACCCCCTCATTGGTGGTCACGGCTGCCGTGGCGATGGTGTTGGTATAGCTTCCGGAAACATTACTCAGCACGTCTACGGTCAGGGTACAGGAGCCGGTGGCGGGAACCGTGGCCCCGCTCAGCCGCACCGATGTCGCCGAAGCCAGGGCATCGACAAAGCCACCGCTACAGGTGGTCGAAGCGCTGGGGGTCTGCGCTACCACCAGTCCGGAAGGCAGGTTGTCGGTAAAAGCCGCACCGGTCAGCGCCTGGGCATTGGTGTTATCCAGGCGAATGGTCAGCGTTGAGGAGGCTCCCGGCGCCACACTGGCCGAGCCGGTGGTAAAGCCGACCGGATTACCGCTGTCCAGGGTTTTACTGTCAAACGCCTTATGAATTTCCAGCGGCAATCTGGCCAGCAGGGTATCGCTGGTGGGCTGCGAGTTGGTCACCGATTTGCCACCGGCCGTACCGGTAACGGTACCGGCACCAATCGTATTGACGTACTCGCCCTGGGAGGCCACCAGCACATCGATTTCGACATAACAGGAGGCTGCGGTCGTGCCACTGGCAGCCACGATGCTGGCGCCGGAAACAGCAACCTGATTCGAGGCCGGTGAAGTGACGCTGGCGCCGGTGCAGGTGGCGGTCGGATTTGCGCCGCCGGGGACGGTCACGCCCGCCGGCAGGGTATCGGTCACCGTGACATCGGCCATCGGCTGGGCGGTCGGATTGTAGAACGTAATTCGCAGCCGCGAGCGCTCACCGGGCTTAACCACGTTTGGCGTAAACTTCTTCACTACGCCGATATTGCTCTGGGTGGTCAGGCTGGTGGTGGCCTGGCCGCTGTTGGTCAGCCCCTGATCGGTGCTGATGGCGCTGGCGGGGATATAGTTGGTAATCCCTCCAACGGCGCTGGAAGTGACGTTCACGCTGAGGGTACAGGAGGCGCCGGCGGACAGAGAGACGCCCGACAGACTGACGGAGGTGGCACCGCTGGCGGCACTGATCACACCGCCGGGACAGCTGGTGCTGGCTCCTGGAGTGGCAGCCACGGCCATGCCGTTAAGTGCCGCACCGGAGGTACCGTCGGCGGTGAAATAATCGCTGACCGCCAGACTGGTGACCGCCTGACTGCCGTTGGTAATGGTAATGGTCAGCTGGCTGGTCTCACCCGGAAAGGTCAGAGTGCTGGGGCTGGTGGTCTTGGCAATGGACAGGTTGGTGGGGGCGTCATAGTACAGCGTGTCGCTCACGGCACTGATGTTACGCACCCCGCCGTCGGCGGTGATGTTACCCACCGGGATGCTGTTCAGCCAGTCCGAGGTACCGGTGGCCACCACATCAAACAGCACATCACAGGAGCCATTCCCCGCCAGGGTCGCCCCTGTCATCGTGATGGTGCTGGCTCCGGGGGTCGCCGAGGTAAAGCTCGGGGCTCCGGCACAGGTGCTGTAGGCGTTGACCGGATTCGCCAGCACCATTCCGGTCGGCAGCGGATCGGTCAGGCTGACACTGGTCAGGGCCACCGCACCGCTGTTACTAAGGCGTACCGTAACCGTAGATTTACCGCCGGAGGAAACCCGGGTCGGGGTAAAGCTCTTGCTGCCGCTCAGGGAGGACAGGTAGCTCAGAGTCGCCGTATCGGTATCAAACTGCGCGACCGCAGCGGTGGTACCGTTGGCATAGGTCTGGGTACCCGCCACCTGAGCGGTATTGGGATAGTTACCCGCCGGGCCGATCACATCGACGGTCAGCTCACAACTGCCGTCGCTGCCGGTACCGTTAGCGGCCCGCGCCGGTACCGTACCGCCGTTCATCGCGATCGAGGTGGTGCCGGCAACCGCAGTAATGACCGGCGTACCACAGGTACTGGAGGCGTTGGCGGGACTGGCGATCTGCAGCTGGCCGGAACCATCGATCGGGAAGCTGTCAGACAGGGTGACGTTGGTCAGCGGGTTGGCGGTACTGTTGGTGATGGTGAACTTAAGGGTCGCGATCGTCCCCTCGGCCAGAGTTTCACTGGTCTTGTTGTTAAAACGCTTGCTGGCGCTGGCAATAGTGGTCTCCACCCGAGTGCCGGACTGAGAGCTGGCCGCTGCGCCATTACAGGTTGCACCGCTGTTGTAACAGACACTGCCCGCACTCAGGGTGTTGACGGTGCTGGAACCGTCGGCGGCTGCCGTCCCCGTCATGGCCCAGAAAGTAACAGCACAGCTGGAGGGAGTGTTGATACCGGTGCGCGCCGGTACCGTGGTAATGGTCAGATCGGCATTAGCATCACCGGTTGAGCTGCTGGTGGTCAGGACGCTGCAACCGGTACCCGCCAGGCTGGCTGAATAGTCATTACCGTTGATGGTACCGGTCAGAAACGTCATGCCCGCAGGCAGGCTGTCATTGATTCTGAGGTTGCTGATCGAGGAGGCAGAATAGTTCTGCACGGTCACGGTGTATTGCACCGGATTGCCCGGCGCCGCATTGGTCGGCGAGGCAGACTTCAGCACCCGCAGGTCATCGGCCACCAGAATCGATGCCGAACGGGCACGGCTGACGATTGCCGCATTACCGACATCGACAGCTCCCTGGGCGATGGTGTTGGTATAGGTAATCGGCACGCCGGCAGTTGCCACCGTACCAGTAAAATTGACCGTCACCGTGCAGGAGCCGTTGGCCGGGATGGTGCCGCCACTCAGGTTGATACCGGTGCTGCTGTTGATGGCGGTGACCGAACCACCGGCACAGGTGGTTGACTGGCCGGTCACCAGCAGTCCGGTGGAGGGATCGGCATCGACGCCATCAATGGGCGCGTCATTGAAGTTGCTGACCGTAAGATCAGTATTGCCATTGTTGGTCAGAGTAATGGTCAGGGAATCGGACTGGCCATCGGAAAGCGTGCTGTGGGCAAAGCTCTTGGACAGGTTCAGCGGCGAAATCACGTTGATGGCATCGGTCGCATCAGCGGCGGCCGGAATGCCCAGATCGTTGGAAAAGTCACTGGAACTGTCGATACGGTTGGTCTGGTTGCCAGTCGAATAGCCACCGTTGGTGTGATCCGCTTCGATACTGACGGTCAGGGTGCACTGACCGTTGGTACCGCCGGATTCAGCCGGAATCGTACCGGTGGCGGTAATGGTTTTGTCACCGGCGGAGGGTGAGAACGAAGGGCTCCCGCCACCGTTATTACAACTCGCCGAGGCGCCGGGCACAGCCGCTACTTTAATAATGCCTCCGCCCACTCCCAACACAGGGAAGGCATCAGTAATGCTGAACCCGGGAATGGCAACCGGATTGCTGTTGCTCAGGGTGATGGTCAGGGTGGTGGTGCCGCCGCCCAGAGTGACCGATGAACTGGCAAAGTTCTTACTGAGCGTGGGTTTGGCCAGGGCGTTAATATTGATGCTCTGACTGACCGAGCCGGAATTGCTGACCGCCCCTCCATCATTACCGGACACCACTCCGGTGCCGATGATGTAGTCGTAGGTGGTGCTGTTGCCGCTGGACGTTTCCGCCGTGACCGGCACCCGGATGGTACAGGTACCATCGGTATTGTTGGCCCGGGCCGGAATGACTCCGCCGCTGAGATTGATCGCCTGAGTACCGGTGGTTGCGGTCAGTGTCCCGGAACCGGCCGACGTCGAAGGGCCGGCCGGATCTGTACAGTCATAGCTGGCAGCACCCGCAATTTTCAGCCCGTCTGGCAGGGTTCCCGGCAACGAGGTATTGAAGGCGACACCGGTAATCGTCGAGCCGGTATTGCTGTTACCCAGGGTAATCTCCAGCCGGGTGGATTCGCCGGGGTAGATATTGGTGGGATCGCCGGAAACCAGGGTAACCGAGGCACTGAGGTCCGCCATGGCAGATGTGGAAGACAACAACAGCAGCGGTAACAGAGTTCGAGCGGCAATACGGCTGAAAGAGCGTTCAATCCCCTGAAAGATCATCATGATTTCTGGTTCGTCCCGGCGCAGTTTTTAGAGTTATTGGTTATAAATTAGAAAAGCGAGTTATTAAAAAGTCCGGAAAACTAACACATCAAACGATCGTTTTACACAGATAAAACCCGTTAACCCCATGAAAAACAGAGTAAATTGATATTTACTATCTTTTGCATGGAGATATGGCGTGGATTTCATCCAAACTAAAAAGATCGGGGTCAGCATCTGCTGGAAAGCTGAATCAGGAGTATAAGCCGCGCGCTCAGACTGAAGATCTGTGACGGAAGATCTGCCGGCGGGAGTGAAGGTACGATGCCGGCCTCAACAACCTCAGGGATTGTTGTCAATCGGCAAAGCGTCAGAACAGGGAGAGTGGGGGAAACAAGGTCGGGAAACACCGGGAATTCGGCGCTGAAATAACTCAGCCAGCCTGCTCGGCCCTCGGCCGTGACGGCCGGCTCCAGACGTAGAGCAATCCGGCCAGCGCGGTTGCGGCCATGGTTCCGTCGATCCACCAGGCCAGGTCCTTAAACAGGATCGGATAGCTGATCATCACCAGCATCATGGTGCTGGACAGGCACTTCACTTTCAGGGGGATCACACCGTGCCGTTCCCACTCCTGAATCATCGGCCCGAATAACCGGTTAGTAATCAGCATACGATGGAATCGCTTTGAGCTCCGGGAAAAGAAAAAAGCGGCAAGAATAATAAAAGGGGTTGTGGGCAGCAGCGGCAGAGGCACCCCCAGAAGACCCAGCAACAGGCAGATAACTCCCAGGGTCAGATACAGCGGTCGTGTCATAGATGGCGTTCCTCGATTCAGCCGGGCTGAAGCGTCCCCTGCCGTTCGCTTCCGGCTATATCAGACTCTATTTTAATTTGCCGGTTCAGTACAGTCGCTTTTTACCACCAGATCACCGCCGGCCCGTCATTCCGCGCTGAAACGAGCTCTGTCCTCATCCACTTTTATTCTGCCGGCAGTCGGGCTGAACGCAAAAAAAAAGGGCTGCAATCGCAGCCCCTTACCGATACCGACGACTGAATTCGTCAGCTCAGTCCGCCGTCTTATAAGCCAGCTCGCCGACATTGCCATACTCAGCTTCGGAGGCTTCCGGCTCGGCAATCTCTGACACCTGCGCATCAGCATCATCGGGATGCTCCCGGGCATACTCCAGTCGCAACGACCGTATCAGCGACCAGACCATAAAGCCGATACCGATGGCGAAGGGACTGCCGGCGACGATTGATGCGGTCTGCACCGCCTTCAGCCCACCGCTCAGCAGCAACACGATCGCCAGCAGGCCGGTAAAGATCCCCCAGGTCACCTTCATCCCGAAAGTGGGCTCGTAAGCGCCTTTGGACATCTGCATGGCGACAAAGAAACAGGCGGAGTCCGCCGAGGTGACCAGGAAGATGATCATGCTGCAGAACACCACCACGCTGAGCAGCCCACTCATCGGAAAGCTCTCCAGCAACACGTAGATACCGGAGCCGACATTGGCCTGCACCGCTTCGAAGATCTTCACCTCACCGGCGGCTTCGACACCGATGGCGGAACCACCGATCACCGAGAACCACAACATCGAACAGACAGTGGGCGTCAGCACCGCGAAGAGGATGAACTCCCGCAGGGTACGGCCACGGGAGATCCGCGCCACAAAGCCGCCGACAAAGGGTGACCAGGAGATGACGATCAGCCAGTAGAAGATGGTCCACCAGTTGATCCAGCCGCTTTTCTGCAGCGGATCGGCCCAGAAGGTCATCGGCAACAGATTGCCCAGATAGTTGCCGATACCGGTGACGAAGTGTCGCAACAGGGTATTGGTGTCGCCGGACAGCAGAATAAAGATGCCGAAGGCAATCACGACAGCCACATTAAGGGTACTGAGGAAGGCCACCCCCCGCTTCAGGCCGGAGACCGCCGACAGGCTGTACATGGCCGCCAGCAACGCGATAATCACGATCTTGCCGGTGTTGCCGGTCTCGATGCCGAAGATGTGACCAACGCCATAGTCGATGGAGATCACCCCCAGCCCCAGTACGGTGGCGATACCGCCGATAGTGGCCACGGCACCCACCAGATCCAGCAGCCGCGCCCAGGCGCTGCCCTCGGTGCGCTCCCCCAGCAGCCCGTACAGAGCGATGCCGATATTCATCGGCTTGCCGTAACGGAACGCGGGAAAGGCGATGCAGAGGCCGACGATGCAGTAGCCCATCCAGGTATGCAGGCCCCAGTGTAGCGAGGTGATCTGCAGTGCCACCGGAACCGCTTCCGGGGTGGCGGCTTCGGCCATATAGGGCGTCTGCATGTAGTGGTAAAGCGGTTCGGCGACTCCCCAGAGCAGAAAGCCGACCCCGATCCCGCAACTGAACAGCATCGCCACCCAGGAGAAAGTAGAGAATTCCGGCTTATCTTCTTTTTTGCCCAGTTTCAGGTTGCCGAAACGGCTGAAGCCGACCCAGAGGCCGACAGCGACGTAGGTTGTCAGCGCCAGAATATAGGCCCAGCCGAACTGGCTGCTGAGAAAGCTCTGAGCGGCACTGGCCCGGGCTTTCAGGGTTTCCGGACTGATCACGCCCAGCGCCACGATCAGCAGGGTAATCACTGCGGTCGACCAGAACAGCGGTTTATCGTAGTCGCCGAGAAACCCGTTACGGCGGGGTTGTACAGAGTTATCCATCATAGATCTCCAGCTTATTTTTATTGTCAGAGTGTTGGGACGGGTCAGAGCAAACGGCTATTTTCGATAGACGATCTCTCCGTTGGAGAGCGTCATCAGCACCTCCTGACCGGCAATCCGATCGGCGGGTACGGACAGCAGATCGGCATCGATCACCACCAGATCCGCCAGCTTGCCCACCTCGATGGAGCCCTTACGGGTCTCATGATACACCGAATAGGCGGCGTTCCAGGTGTAGGCCCGGATCGCTTCCAGCACACTGATCCGCTGGGCCTCTCCCATATCCCGACCGGTCAGGCTGAGTCGATTAACGGCGGCACTGATGGCATCGAAGGGTTTATAGGACTGCACAAAGGCGTCGGTACTGACCACTGCGGGAATGCCTTCATCCAGCATCTCCCGCAACGGGCAGAAACGTTTCGCCCGTCGTTCACCGTAGATTTCGGTAAGATCGTCGCCGGTTTCGTTGATCTGCCCCGGCTGGGTCACCGGAATCACCCCCAGTCGTTTGATTCGCGCTACCTGCTCAGAGGTCGGCCCATGGCAGTGTTCGATGCGGTGACGGGTATCGGAACGGGGATAGCGGCGGTGGGCTTCCTCGATGGCATCCAGCACGATATCCATGGCCATATCACCCTGGGTGTGGACGCCGAACTGCATGCCGCGGCGGTGGGTATCGATCAGCGCTTCCTTAAAGGCCTCGATATCCGGCCAGTAGGTGTAGCCGCGACCGGCGCTCTTGTTGCACTTACAGCCATGCTCTCCCCGGGGCTCATCGGCATAAAACAGCGCGGTTCCGCCGATCAGGGCGCCGTCGCAGTAGTATTTCATCGGCCCGATGGAGAGCAGGTCGTTGCCGATATGATCGGTAATGCCCAGTTCGTTGATGGCATCCTGATGGTTGGACAGGTACATGCAGGTGGTCTTGATGGTCAGCTTGCCCTGCTTACGGGCTTCCATATAGCCGGGCATCTCGCGGGTGGTGACCTGAGGGTCCACCACCGAGGTAATCCCCACTTTCAGATAGGCCTGGCAGGCACGGTCGATATCGTCCACCAACTCCTCCAGCGGCAGGTCGTAGCCGATATCCGGACCATGGTGACCAACGTCGACACTGGTGGGAATCACCAGTTGCTGGGCGGCATCGTAAGCGTATCCGGTGATCCGTCCCTGATCGTCGCGGACAAACTTACCGCCGTCGGGATCGGGGGTACTGTCATCGACGCCGGCCAGCTCCAGCGCCAGGCTGTTGACCAGTACGTTGTGGCCACTGACATGGACGATACAGACCGGATTGTCGGGACTGAGGTCGTCCAGATCCCAGCGGGTGGGAATGCGGCCATCGCTGAATTTTTCGTAGTTCATACCCCAGCCGCGAATCCACTGACCCGGCGCGCAGTTCTGCGCGGCGTGGCCGACGGCGTCCCTGAGATCGGCGATGGAAGCGACGGCCGGATAGCCGAAGTCAACGGTGGCAAAAGCGGCTCCCTGATGAGTCAGGTGGTTGTGGGCATCGATAAATCCGGGCATCAGGGTACGCCCTTCAAGGTCGATCACCTCGTGACGGTCATCCACCAGGGCCCGAATCTCGGCAGTGGAGCCCACAGC
The DNA here is from genome assembly GCA_965230185.1 of Motiliproteus sp. GTDB lineage: Bacteria > Pseudomonadota > Gammaproteobacteria > Pseudomonadales > Balneatricaceae > Motiliproteus. Next base: position 558,944 of record OZ245995.1, on the reverse strand, counting down.
TCTGATCTGGTCGCCTTCCACCAGCAGCGCTTCACAGATGCGGTCTTCACTGTCGACAGTTATTACCTGGCCGTTAATAAATGCGTAATTAGCCATGCAAACCTCATTTTTATTATGCTGTTCAGGTAAATCCGGATTAATTAATCGGGTTCCATAAAAGTCAGGGTTATATACAGAGATCGGAAAAGCCTGACTGTTAAAAAAGCCAGTCTGCCTGATCGTTAATTAAAAACGCGTTCAGACAAACTGACCGAATGAACCCGGAGCTAACCGGAGAAACCAGTCTAGAAAATGAGCGACAGGGGTAAAATCACGAATTGCGAAATATTACTTTAAGAAACCTCGAAGTAACCAGAATTGCTGCACCAGCGATATCAAATAGCACAAATAATCCTCATACAATCAAATAGATATGCAACAAACACCACTGCAATCCGCACTGCACAAACCACTGTAGATCGCCTGAAGCCATCAGCCGACGGCCGGATCGACTTCCGTCTCCGGTCTTCGCAGACCCGGCCCCCTGCCCCCGCACTGCTTTGGCTGTCTGCTGATTCTGGCAGACTGTTGCCGCCTCCGGACATTCGAGTTAGTTTAGGGACAGAACCCGTGGATATAACATCCGGTTGCGCCGGAATGATTATATAAACGATTTTTTTTGCTGACTGCTCTGAAATAATAACAACGAGGCCGTCTGATGCCGCTACATCATAAACAGGATTACTCCATCGGTAAGGCCAGCAGCATCGACATACGGCTGCTGAGTATTTTTATGACCGTGGTGGAAAGCGGCGGTTTTACTCAGGCCCAGGAACCGCTCAATATCGCCCTGTCCAGCATCAGTACCTATATTCAGGACCTGGAAACCCGGCTGGGACTGAAGCTCTGCAACCGGGGCCGGGGCGGCTTTTCACTGACCGAGAATGGTCGCGAGGTCTATCGCCAGGCCCAGCAGCTGTTCACTGCGGTCGATCAGTTCAACGCCAACGTCGCCAGCCTGAAGGGACGACTGACCGGTGAACTCAATATCGGTATTCTCGACAACTCCACCATGTCCCCCACCACCCGGGTGCCGGAGGTGATTCATCGCTTTTCCGAGCAGCATCCCGATGTCCATATCAGCATCAAGGTCCTGTCCTCAGATGAGATCGAGGAGGAACTGCTGGCGGGCAGTCTGCAGCTGGGCATCGGGCTGTTTCCGGAACCGAAGCAGACCCTGAGGGCGCTTGTCAGTTTCCCGGTCACCATCGATCTTTACTGCGGCAGCGAGAGTCCGCTGTTCGACAAAGAGAAGATCACCGCCAGAGACCTGCAGCACACCGGCTACGCTAAAGGCTGCTATTCCCCCGACATCAAAAGCAAGCTGTACCGCAGCCTGCCCGCCCACACCGCCTCCTCCTACCTGTCGGAAGGGCTGGCATTTCTGATTATGTCCGGTCGCTATATCGGCCATCTGCCGCGTCGTTATTCCGCCAACTGGGTCAGCAACGGTGAGATGCGGGCACTGCCGGAAAAGCAGTTCAGTCACGAACTGGAACTGTCACTGGTGGTTCGTCGGGGCGAAGCGGTGGGACCGATTATGCGCGCCTTCCTGGACAGTTTCGAAGCCTTCAGCGGTGAATAGCCGGCAACTGCGGTTGTCGACGACTATCGGGGTGAGCCATTGTCGGCCAGCAGCTCGTCCAGTAACCAGTTTCTGAAATTGGCAATTCGGGGCTGCTCGACGGCATCCGGCGGGCAGAGGAAGTAATAGCCGTAACCGCTGAAAATGGACTGTTCAAATGGCCGCACCAGCGGGCTGCTGAGCGAATCAGCCTTGATCAGCGACAGGTCGCCAATGGTGACCCCATGACCGGATTCAGCGGCACGCAGCGCATTTTCCATGGTTTCGAAAGCCACCCCCTGATCGGTATCGATACCGGACACTCCCACCGCCTCCAGCCAGAGCCGCCAGTCACGATGATCGGTGGATGAGTGCAGCAGCGTCTGATGTTGCAGATCCTCGATAGTTGTCAGCGGACGCTCCCCGGCCAGCAGCGCCGCTGCACAGACCGGAGTCAGTTGCTCCTCCATGATCAGGTCGGCATGGAGATCACCCCAGTCGCCGCTGCCGTAGAGGATACCGGCGTCAAAGCTGTCGGCATCGAAGAGCGCCGGTGCGGCCCGGGTCGTCAGCCGAACCGGTATCGCCTCCCCCCGGTTCTGAAGTCGGGGCATCAGCCACAGCATGGCAAAACTGGGGGCCACCATCAGATTGAGCTCTTCGCGCTGCGCCATAATCGTCGCAGTCGTGCCGGCAATCTGATCGAGAGCCGCACTCAGGCTGGCCAGCAACGCCGTCCCCGCCTCGGTAAGCTGCAGTTTGCGGGTGGTCCGATGGATCAACACCACCCCCAGCCAGTCTTCCAGATTCCTGACGTGGCGACTGACCGCCCCCTGACTGACGCAGAGCTCGTCGGCAGCGCGGGTAAAACTCAGATGGCGGGCGGTGGCTTCAAAGGCACGCAGCCCGTTAAGGGGAGGCAGTCGTCTCATTGCTTCATTTTATGACTTTAAGTCATAAATGCCATGATTTTTTTTGCATTCTGCCGGAACCACGGACGAGGTACTGTAGGGCCAGTAACAAATAGCCCTGCCGATGAAAAGGTTTTCCGCCGGCGGCAATGACGGGCCGGTATCTCGTTAGAGGAACAAAAATAATGAACTCTGAGCAAAAACTCTCTTCCGACCAGAACGTATTTATGAAGAACCTGTACTGGTGGGGGGTTCCGACCCTGTTCGGTTGCCCCCACAGCGAAGACCTGAGCGAGTGTGATATCGCTCTGGTCGGCGTACCTCACAGTACCGGTAACGGCACCACCGAACGGGATCAGCACCTGGCCCCCCGGGCGGTCCGTAACGTGTCCGGCTCCTATCGACGAGCTCACGGCAGATTCGGTATCTCCCCCTGGGATGAATTCCGCATCAACGATCTCGGCGATGTGCTGCTGACCCACGCCATGGTCAATGACATCAGCGTCCAGCATATCGAGGCCTACTACAAACGACTGGATCAGGCCGGCATCCGCCCGGTCTCCATCGGCGGCGATCACTCCATCACCGGCCCGATTCTGAAAGCGCTGGGCGGCAAAGACGCTCAGCTCAGCGGCGGCCAGAAAATCGCCATGGTCCACTTCGACGCTCACACCGATACCATGGATCATCTGCCCCACTGGCTGGGCGCCGAACGCTCGGCAGCACACTGGGGCAGCTACGTAGCGAAAGAGGGCAACGTCGATCCCCACCGCAGCATTCAGATCGGCCTGCGGGGGCATACCCGCACTCTGAACTGGAAACGCACCAGCGATGAACTGGGATATCGGATGGTGGACATGGACGAGTTCCGGGAGATCGGCATTCAGGGCACCGTCGATCTGCTGCGTCAGCGGGTCGGCGACCTGCCGGTCTACATCACTTTCGATCTGGACTGCCTCGATCCGGCCGTTGCACCGGCTGTCTCCAACCTGGAGCCCGGCTGCTCCGGTTTCACCATGGACGAAGCGGTCGGCATTCTGCAGGGCATGGAAGGTCTCAACGTCATTGGTGCCGACGTGGTCTGCATGATTCCCTCCAAGGACAGCCCCAATCAGATCACCGCCTTCGCCAGCACCGCCATCATGTTCGAACAGCTGAGCCTGATCGCTTCCCGGATGAAGTCCGAGCGAGACGGCTGAGCCCTGGCCGGGCAACACATCTGCGGAACCGGAGCACGGCTTTTCAGCCCACCGGTTCCCCATCCCATAAAAATAACAACGATGAACAGCCATGATGACAACAGAAACCAGTACCGCCACCGGGGTAGCACCGGTAGCGGTCCAGTGTCGCGATATCTGGAAAATCTTCGGCGACCAGGCCGACCTGGCGCTCACCGCCGCCCGGGACCAGCAGTTAACCAAAGAGCAGATCGCTCACCAGTTTGACTGCGTCGTCGGCGTCGCCGGCGCCAGCTTTGAAGTCCGTGAGGGTGAGATCTTCTGCATTATGGGCCTGTCCGGCAGCGGTAAGTCCACCCTGGTGCGACATATCAACCGACTGCTGGAACCCACCGCCGGCGAAATCCTGATTAACGGTCAGGACGTGATGCAGCAGAGCGATGAAGCGCTGCGAAGAATGCGGGCCGAGAAGATCGGCATGGTATTTCAGAACAACGCCCTGCTGCCCCACCGCACCGTCCGCGATAACGTCGCCCTGCCGCTGGAAGTCCAGGGTGCCAGCAAGCGCCGTCGTTACAGCGTCGCCGAACAGGCGCTGGCACGGGTGGATCTGAGCGGCTGGGAAGACAAATATGCCCACGAACTCTCCGGCGGCATGCAGCAACGGGTCAATCTGGCCCGGGCGATCGCCGCCGACCCGGAAATACTGCTGATGGACGAACCCTTCAGTGCCCTCGACCCGCTGATCCGACGTCAGTTGCAGGACCAGTTTATGGAGCTGTCCCGGGTGATGCGCAAAACCACGATCTTTATCACCCACGACCTCGACGAGGCGATCCGGATCGGCGATCGCATCGCCATCATGAAGGACGGTGTGATCGTCCAGATCGGTACCCCGGAACAGATCATCACCGAGCCTGCCGACGATTATGTGGCCGACTTTGTCGCCGGCATCTCCCGTCTGAAGCTGGTGTACGCCCACTCGGTAATGGAGCCGCTGGCCGCTTTCAGAAGCCGCCGACCCGATATCGACCTCAGCGATGCTCCACGGGTCGGCGAAGACAGCGATCTGGATCGGCTGATCGATATCGCCGTCACCCACGACCAGCCGATGGTGATCACCGACGGCGACGACCGGGAGCTGGGCGTGGTGGATAAGGCCCACCTGCTACGCGGTATTCAGGGGGGGAAACAGGACGGCAGCCGGAGGAATCAGCCATGACCACCATCGAAACGCCCATCGATCTGCCGGCCGGCGCCGGGGATCACAGCGATACAGCCGGACCGGCACCGCAAGGCTCAGGTGCCACCCGATCACAGGAAGCCGGGCTTGCCCGGGAGTTTGCCGTCGACAACGGCGACTATTATGCCCGCCAGTTCGCCGTCCTCGGCGAAGCCAGAAACTATGCCTTTACCTTTAACCGGGCGGCGGCTCTGTTAGGTCCGATGTGGCTCGCAGCCCGCGGACTCTGGGGTCCGTTCTGGGCCTTTCTGCTGGCCGAAACCATCGCTCTGGTGCAATTCAGCCGGGGTCTCTGGGGCGAGCACGGCGTCGAACATCTGGAGCGCGCAGCGCGGCTGAGCCAGCGGGCACTGGAACGCTCGGAACAGGCCGGAATCGCCCTGGCAGAGGGCGCGACCACGAAAGCGGAGGTGCTGCGGCGTAGTGCCGAGTCATTCACCCGCGGTGCCGAGGAAGCCCAGGCACTGGCCGACGCGGCCGTCAGTCAGGGGCCGCTGTTGCTGGCCTTCGGCCTGGGTCTGCTGGTGCTGATTAAGTTTATTCAGGGCGCTACCGGTAACTGGCTGCTGGAGCGGCAGTTTATTCGCTGGCGCTCCAGCCGCCAGCCGTCCGGGGGACTGAACCGTATCTCCGCCGCCGGCGGCGCCGCGATGATGGCGCTGATCTATCCGCTGGCGGCCTACCGTTTCAGTGTTGCCGCCCCGCCACAATGGCTGACGGAGTTTCCGGCCGACAAATCCTGGCACAGCGCTGTATCCGGCTGGATCGACGATCTGTTCGAGCTGATGACAGTGCACGGTGAAGGGCTGTTCGACGCCATTCGAAACGCCATCCACGGCCTGCTGGAGGGACTGGAAACCGTACTGGTGGATACCCCCTGGCCCATCGTCATGCTGGTGATCATCGTTCTGGCCTGGCGGCTGGCGGGAGTCCGGGTGGCGATCTTCACCATGGCCGCCCTCGCCTATCTGGCGCTTCTGGGGTTCTGGGAAAAGAGCATGGCCACGGTCGCCCTGCTGGGGACCGCCAGCTTCCTCTGCATTCTACTGGGAATACCGCTGGGGATCTGGTGTGCACGCAACCGCAAGGCCTATGCGGTGGTGCGGCCGATACTGGACTTTATGCAGACCATGCCCGCTTTCGTCTACCTGATCCCGGTAATCGCCTTCTTCGGCACCGGCAAGCCGCCGGGCATCATCGCCACCCTGGTGTTCGGAATGCCACCGGTGGTCCGTCTGACCGCGCTCGGTATGCAGGGCGTCCCCCATACCGTCCGCGAAGCCGCCACCGCCTTCGGCGCCAGTAAACAGTTCCTGCTATTGCGGGTGGATCTGCCACTGGCGCTACCGTCAATCATGGCCGGTATCAACCAGACCATTCTGATGTGTCTGTCGATGGTGGTGATTGCCTCGCTGATCGGCGCCAAAGGACTCGGTGAGGACGTGCTGGAGGCGTTGCAATATGCGGCTCAGGGCCAGGGCATCGTAGCCGGTCTGGCAATACTGTTCTGCGCCATGGTGCTGGACCGAATCGTTCAGGGGAAAAACAGCACCTCGGCCAGCAGTCACTGAGGGGTCCGTTACGCTGTAGCAGATTCAACAATAAAAACCAGAAACAGGGAAACAACACTATGAAAAATAAAAACAGGTTCAGCTTATTCCTTTCCGCGGCGGCGCTCTCTGTCGGTGCTCTGTCGATGCCGGTTCAGGCCAGCGATGTGGTGATCGGCGAACCGAACTGGCCCTCCGCTAAGGCCACCGCCTGGGTAGTGAAGGCCATTGCCGAACAGGAGCTGGGAATCCGGGTGGATATCTCCCCCGGCAACAACGCCGTCATCTTCAAAGCCATGGATCGCGGCAGAGGCGATATCGATGTCCACCCGGAAGTCTGGATGCCCAATCAGCAGAACCTGACCGATCAGTACATCAGCAAGGGGACGGTGATGATGAGCGCGAAGCCCTACGATGTGGTACAGGGCTACTGCGTGACCCGCATGACCGCCGAGAAGTACGGTATTCGCTCGGTCTATGACCTGGCCGACCCCGAGAACGCCCGGTTGTTCGACAGCAATGGTGACGGCAAGGGCGAGATGTGGATCGGCGGCGCCGGCTGGGCCTCCACTCCCATCGAAAAGGTCCGGGCCCGTGACTACGGCTTCGGCGAGTTCTTCGACCTGCAGGTGCTGGACGAAACTCTGGCCCTGGCCAGCCTCGACGATGCGGTACGTAAAGACCGCCCCTTCGTCAGCTACTGCTACAAACCACACCATGTCTTCAAGCTGCATGAGCTGGTGATGCTGGAAGAACCTGCCCACGACCCGGCGAAATGGAATATGGTCCAGCCCACCGACGACCCGGACTGGTATCAGAAATCCAGCATCAGCGTGGCCTGGACCAACGCTACGGTGCACCTGGCCTGGTCCAGCAGCCTCAACGACAAGGAAGCGGAATTTACCCGCCTGCTGAGCAACATTCAGATGGACAGCGACACCATCAGCGACTGGATCTACGCCCTGGTGGTGGAGAAAAAAGATGCTGAGAGCTATGCCCGCGACTGGGTGAGGAACAACCCGGACAAAGTCAGCCGCTGGGCCGGACTCTGAAGCCGGCGATCACGACTGCAGGAGCCTTTTATCTCCGACCAGGTAGCTCCGGTTGAACCTCAGCCACTTTCCTGGTTTTTTCGGGGCCTGATTTTCAGGCCCCGCTTTTTAATCCCTTCCAGATCCCCCACGTACCCTGCTGACGATACTTTCGGCCAGTAGTTCCGCGGCATCATAGACCGGCAGATCCGACTGCAGCTGATCGGCGATCACTGAGAGTTCGGTGCAGGCCAGGATCAGGCATTGTGCCCCCGATGCCTTCAGCTGTTCCGCCGCCCGATTGTAGTCCGCCAGTTGTCCGGCGCTATGACATCCGGCTTTAACGGCACGAATCAATGCCATCACCGCCTGCTGATGTTCGTCGGGCGGATACAGCACTTCAGCATCATGCTTCGCCAGCCAGGGTTCATAGAGGTGAATCCGCTGCAGGGCACTGGAAGCCAGCAGGCCAGCCTTTCGCAGTTGAGGTTGCGCCTGTTTGATATGGTCAGCGGTCAGCTCGATCAGATTCAGCACTGGGATATCCACCGCCGCCGCCACTTCCGGATAGTAGTGATGGGCGGTATTGCAGGGGATAACCAGAAAATCGGCTCCCTGCCGTTGCAGCCCCCGGGCCATCTCGATCATGCAGGGCGCCGGGCTTTCGCCGGTCCCCTCGATCAGGGCGCGGATGCGGGAGGGGACCTTCGGGTTGTTGTCCACCAGCATGCGGATATGATCACCATCGTCGGATGCCGGCGTCGCCGCGATCACCCGCCTCATCAGATCAACGGTGGCATCGGGGCCCATGCCGCCGATTATTCCTACAACTCGTTCCGTCATAATGACTCCACGGCCCTCGGGTCAGGGTATGGCCCGGTGTCCGAAAAAACAGGCGCTCCCGAAGAAAGCGCCTGAAACGGACCTTTTCACTTTGCAGACTGCAACAGTGCTGCTCCTGTTCCGGATCTGACTGGCGCCAGCGCTCAGCAGTATTCCGGGAAATCAAATGCCCTGCGGTAACCGAACAGCGCCTGGCTGCCGCCGGTATGCAGGAAGACCAGGTTCTCACTCCCGGAAAAATGCCCCTTGCGAACCAGATCGATCAGTCCGGCAGCCCCTTTGGCGGAATACACCGGATCCAGCAGGATCGATTCGGTACGGGCAAACAACTCGATGGCCTCGATACAGCCCGGTGTCGGAATACCGTAGCCCTCGCCCACATAGTCGCAGTTAGCCACCACATGCTCCGCTTTCACCACACCCGGGATGCCCAGGTGCTCGGCGGTCTTCTCGGCCAGTCGGAGTACGTTGGTCTGCTGAGCTTCCCGTGGCGCACGCACCCCGATGCCCAGCACCGGAATCAGGCTGCTGGAAGCCACCAGTCCGGTCACCAGTCCCGCCTGGGTGCCGGCGCTGCCCGTGGCATGCACCAGGTGGTCGATCTTCAGACCCATGTCATTGGCCTGGGTCAGCAGTTCCAGCGCCGCGTTCACATAGCCCAGCGCCCCGATCGGATTGGATCCGCCACCGGGAATGATATAGGGGGATCTGCCGTCGGCCCGCAGACGCACCGCCAGTTCTTCCATCGCCGCGTTCATGTCGGTGTCGGCGGGGAACTTAGTCAGCGAGGCATCGAACAGCTGATCCAGCATCACGTTGCCGTTGTAGTTGTAATCGACATCCTCGCTGCCGGTCCGGTCTTCCAGCAGGATATGACAGGCCATGCCCATCTTCGCGGCGATCGCCGCCGTCTGGCGGGCATGGTTGGACTGGGTCGCCCCCTGGGTGATGATGGTATCGGCGCCTTTCTCCAGCGCATCCCCCATCAGAAATTCCAGCTTGCGGGTTTTATTGCCTCCCCCGGCGAGACCGGTGCAGTCGTCCCGCTTGATCCACAGACGGGGACCGCCCAGCGCTTTACTGAGATTGTCGAGGGGCTCCAGCGGCGTTGCGAGATGGGCAAAACGAGCTCTGGGGAATCGGGACAGGTGCATGGCATAAATCCTTTGAGTTAACGACAACGGACGGCTGGACTGACTTCAAAACCGTTATCGCATGGTAGTCAGCCCGACCGGTTCGCCGCCAATGCTATTTGTGCAGCCCCTGGTTACTTTTCCGCATACCCCCCATGGCCACTGATCTGCACTCGTCCGGTAGAATCCGCAGGGCACTGGATATAAGCCTGCATTCGGCCAATCCGGCGACTCCGATCCGGTCGATCCGCCGTTTCCCGGTAAAGCACGATACTCCCCCAAAAAAAGTTCTTCGCAGGTTGTTGGGAAAGCCCGCAGGCGGCTGCAAAGCCGACGTCGGGATTGGCGCGAGCTGGATCCATTTTGTCGGGCTGAAGCCCGACCTACGACTGTGCTACATGTGGGTCGGCCTTCAGGCCGACAAAATGGGCCCACTAACTCCCGTAGTTCGAATCTGGCACCTCTCCCCTCGTAGCCGGCGAGCACGGTGACGAGGATGGGATCAGGCCCCTAAGGGGGCGAGGCAAGGAAGCCGAGTCAGATGGTCAGTGCAGGGATGCGCTGTCCTGATTCCCCCCAGCCTCGTTATCGCGCGCAGTGGACCCGCAGGGCGGCGAAGTGAGGCGCACTTTTGATGAACAAGGACGTTCGAATGCCGCAGGGGCATGGGTGCCCAGGAGCGGCCTTTGGCTCGTTTCTTTTTTGCACAAAAAAAGAAATTAACGTGCCCGGGTGGGCGTAACAGAAAATATCGGCCAACACCTTCAAGGAGAAGCCAAAACGCGGTTTCTCAGGCGAACATCAACAAACACTGACGTCGGCTTTGCAGTCGAAAGCCGCCAATCCCCTTAAAGCGCGAAGATCCAAAAAAAGCCCTCCGGGCCGGAGGCGCGGAGGGCTGAAAACAAACCGGAAATACTGTTACTTCATAAGAAAGGCGGAGGCTCAGACCTCCTCACGGCCCAGCAGACGGAGGATGCGATTGAGCTTGTCGCGACCGCCGATACTCTCGTAATGCTTAGGCCAGACTGCCTGTGTTGCTTTCTCGATCCACTCCTTCTCGCCATTGGCCGGATCGGCAATCACCATGCCTTTTTCAACGAGGCGCTTTTTGATCTTCGCTTCGTTTTCCGCCAGGAACTCTGCGCTGTAGCGAGTGGCCACCTGACCAGCCTTCAGCACCGCCTGCTGAACTTCGGGCTTCAGATCCCGGAACAGCTGCTCGCTCATGATCAGCGGCTCGATGGAGAAGATATAGCGAATATTGGTGACATACTTCTGTACCGTATCGAAGCGCATGGCATCGACGGTCACATAAGGATTGTCCTGGCCATCAACGACTCTCTGCTGCAGAGCGGTAAAGGTCTCGGACCAGGCCATCGGTGTCGGGTTAACGCCCCAGGCCTTGTAGGTGTCGATCATGATCTCATTTTTCGGCACCCGTACCACCAGATCCTGCAGATCTTCCAGCGACTGCACCGGTTTTTTCGAGTTGGTCAGTACCCGGAATCCGGTATAGGCCCAGCCGACAATCCGTACACCGGCATCCCGCACGGTATTTTCCACCAGCTCCTGGCCCACTTCACCCTGGGTCAGCAATTCAGCCTCTTCCAGACTCTGAATAACGTAGGGCAGGGTAAAGACGCCCACAGTGGGCGAAAACGGGGTAACGTTATTGATCGCCAGGATGGAGAAATCGAGGGTGCCGAGGGCCGCTTCCGTCACCGTGTCCTGCTCGCTGCCCAGCTGGCTGTTCATAAACAGTTTGGCGGAGTATTCGGCGCTGGTGTTCTTTTCCAGCTCCTCGACGAATTTGAGTCCGAAGGCGTGCTGGGAGCTGCCTTCGGAGTCACCGCCGGCGATCTTCCAGGTGGTACCGGCGAAAGCGCTGCCGCAGGCCGCTACCGACATGGCGGCCGTCAGGGAAACAGCTCGGGTAAATCGGTTTTTATATTTCATGAGAACCTCAGCGTGTGGTCATTGTTATTGTTGAGAAGCAGGATCCTGTGGCCACATACTGCGACAACCTCATTCCGCGATAAATGCAAATAACAAACCCCTTAATTGCTATTTATGGAAACTAATCACTCTTCACCGTAAGTCCGCCTGTTACCGGGACGGCTCCGACGTCATGCCTCCGTTGACCTGTGCCCCCCTCCCCTCTATGTTGTCAGAAACAGCATCATATTCAGCGTTATTCAACCATTCTGGAAACTATCTATGAAAAGAATGAGCCTGCCTGGTCAGGTTTCGGATCTCGATCTGAAACTGCTGCGAGTGTTCAGGACGGTGGTGGAGTGCGGTGGCTTTTCCGCCGCCGAGGTGGAACTCAACATTGGCCGCTCGGCGATCAGCCGCCTGATGGCGGACCTGGAAACCCGGCTCGACATGCGCCTGTGCCAGCGCGGTCGCTCCGGCTTTCAGCTGACGGAGCACGGCCGTCTGGTGTATGACGCGACCCTGGAACTGCTGGTGGATGTGGAGAAGTTCCGCGCCAATATCAATGCCGCTCACAGCCGGCTGATCGGCGAACTGGTGCTGGGGCTGACCGATAATATGGTGACGGATCCCAACTCGTCGCTGATCGAGGTGCTGGGCAGCTTTCATCAGCACGAGCCGGAGGTGAAGATCAATCTGCAGATCGGTTCGCCGAACGAGGTGGAACGCTCCGTTATCGAGGGACGCGCCAATATGGGGATCACCCCCATGCACCATCAGCTACCGGGGCTGCTGTATCACCCCCTATGGCACGAAACCTCGCAACTTTACTGCGGTGCCCGGCATCCGCTGTTCGGTACCGACGCCTCCACCCTCAACCCGGCGCTGCTCAGCGAGTACGATTTTATCGCCCCCGGCTACGCCCACCGGATGGAATTCAGAGAGCGCTTCCCGACGCTGCAGGCGGCGGCTGTCTCCTACCAGGTGGAAGGGGTGGCCACCATGATTCTCAGCGGTCAGTACATCGGCTTTCTGCCCGGGCACTACGCGGCCCAGTGGCTTGATACCGGTCGCATGCGCGCCTTGCTGCCGGACCAGATCAGCTATCAGGTGCCCTTCACTGCCATTACTCGCCGCGATGCCCAGCCGAACCTGCTGCGCTCCGCTTTTCTCAGTGCATTACTGGAAACACAGAATGGTGACCGGGATAACCGTGACCCCCTTTAGTTTCCAAAACTGAGAACTAAGGGTATCCGGTTTGTGATTTAAAGAAACCTGTGTCCTTTCTATAGTCTCTCTGTGAACGCTGATTCCGCTATGGATCGGCGCAGTCGAGCCCCCGCAGAGAAGGTATCGCCATGACCGGACAAGAACAGAACTTCCAGCCACTTCCCTCCGAATCCGTGCCCCGTTACGCCGGCATCGCCACCTTTATGCGTCTTCCGTACTACCTGCCGGAACAGGCGGCGGAGGCCGATATCGGTATTTTCGGCATCCCCTGGGACGGTGGCACCACCAACCGCCCCGGCGCCCGCCACGGACCACGACAGATTCGCGAGCAGTCAGCGCTGATGCGCAAAGTGCATCCGGTGCTGGGACTGAGTCCTTTTGCGCTGGCCAACTGCGCCGATCTCGGCGACTGCCCGGTCAATCCGCTGCAGATCGAAGAGACCCTCGGCATGGTGGAGACCTTTGTCGACAGCCTGGTGGATCAGGACATCATGCCACTGGCAGCCGGCGGCGATCATCTGGTCAGCCTGCCGATACTGCGGGCGCTGGCTAAAAAGCACGGTCCCCTGGGCATGGTCCATTTCGATGCGCATACCGACACCTGGGACCGCTATTTCGGCGGCTGCAAATACACCCACGGTACCCCTTTCCGACGCGCCATCGAGGAGGGTATTCTCGACCCGAAGCGAATCGTCCAGATCGGCATTCGCGGCGGTCTTTACAGCGAACATGACGATGACTGGGGGCTGGAGCAGGGGATCCGGGTGATGCGGGTCGAAGAATTCTACGACCTGGGCGTGGAAAAAGCGCTGCAGGTTGCCCGCGAAACGGTAGGGGACAGGGCCACCTATCTCAGTTTCGATGTCGACTGCCTGGACCCGGTCTTTGCACCCGGGACCGGCACCCCCGAAATCGGCGGTCTGACCACCCATGAAGCCCAGCGCATGGTACGGGGTCTGCGTGGCCTTAATCTGATCGGCGCGGACCTGGTGGAGGTCTCTCCTCCCTTCGATCCCAGTGGCGCCACCGCGCTGGTGGGTGCCACCCTGATGTGGGAAATGCTCTGCCTGATGAGCGAGAAAGTGGATCAGCGTAAGCGTTGATACTGACAGTCAGCGACCGGTCAACCCTCTGCCGTGGCCGGTCGATGATGCATCTGCTCTGACAGCCTCCGGTTTATGGTAAGCTCTCGCTCCGGCAGAGGAGGACAGATCATGGCACTGGAGCGAATCTCAGTTTCGTTGGATGAAGAGCTGGTGGAGCAGTTTGAGCACTACCTTAAGGCACGGGGTTACCGTAACCGCTCCGAAGCGATCCGCGATCTGATCCGGGAGAAGCTTGAGGCCGAGCACATCGACCAGAACAGTGACGGTCACTGCATCGGCACCCTGAGCTATGTCTTCAACCACTCGGAACGGGAACTCTCACGCCGCCTGACCAACGCACAGCATCACCATCATGATGTCGCCGTCTCCACTCTCCACGTCCATCTGGATCATGACAACTGTCTGGAGTCGGTGGTGGTCAACGGCCCGACATCCGAAGTACAGGCATTCGCCAACGGCATTATTACCCAGCCCGGTGTACGCCATGGCAAGCTGCATCTGATACCGGTGGACGTCGAACAGCAGAAACACAGCCACGGCAATACCCCTCATCCCCACAGCCATACCCACCCCAGAACCTGAGCATCCGCTAACCGATTGATGTGCCTGACATGACCACCGTCACGGCACTCGTTTATTTCGTTTGTATTACGAATTAATTATTCTTATTATCGTCGCATTCCAGCCTGTCCTGCAGAGATCATCATGAAATTTCCCCGCTTCTGCCACCCGGCCGCCCTGTTAGGGCTTGCGTTATCGCTGACATCAGTGTCCGCCGGCGCCCACTTTCTGCAGCTGATTCCCTCGGCAGGTATTGTCGATCAGGGTAACGGCCGGCAACTGCAACTCGATATCGCCTTCAGCCACCCCATGGAGCGGGGGCCGGTGATGGAGATGGCCAGCCCGGTCAGTTTCGGCGTGCTGACCCCGGCCGGCCGGGAGAACCTGCTGGACAGTCTGGTCGCCACAGAAATTGACGGCAACACCGCTTATACCGCCGACTACAGGATCAGACGGCCCGGCGATCATCTGTTCTACCTGCAGCCGGCCCCCTACTGGGAAGCCGCCGAGGGGAAGATGATTATTCATTACACCAAGGTTGTGGTCGATGCGTTCAGCGGTCAGCATGGCTGGGATAGCAGTGTCGGCTTTCCGGTGGAAATTGAACCGCTGGTCCGCCCTTACGGTCTCTGGAGCGGCAATCTGTTTCGCGGCATCGTCAGAAAGAATGGCCAGCCTGTCCCCTTCGCCGAGATCGAAGTGGAATGGCTGAACGACGGTTCCGTTACCGCCCCGGCAGCGCCTTTTGTCACCCAGCAGATCAGGGCCGACAGCCAGGGCGTATTCAGCTATGCCATGCCCCGATCCGGCTGGTGGGGTTTTGCCGCTCTGCTGGAAGGAGACCAGCCGATGAACAACCCTGAAGGTCAGCCGGTACCCGTCGAGGAAGGCGGCCTGATCTGGGTCCATACCGTTGATATGAAACAGGAGAACTGAGGTGGCCCATATACCGGATGGGGTGCTCTCAGCACCTGTGCTGATCGGCGGCGCCGTGGTCACGGCCGCGGCGGTGACTCTGGCTACCCGCCGACTCGACTATGATCGCATTCCTCAGGCGGCGGTACTGGCGGCAACGTTTTTTGTTGCCTCACTGGTCAGCGTGCCGGTGGGAGCCAGCAGTGTCCATCTGGTACTGAGCGGGCTGATGGGGATTCTGCTGGGCTGGACCGCTGTCCCCACCATTCTGATCGCCCTGCTGCTGCAGGCGGTATTTTTTGGATACGGCGGGCTGCTGGTGCTGGGGGTTAACACCCTGAATATCGCCCTGCCGGCACTGCTCTGCGGAGCCGTTTTTCGACCGCTGATTATCGGCGCCGGAGACCGGAAGCTGTTTGCCGCCGGTGCCGCTGCCGGAGCCCTGGCCACTGCTCTCACCGGCGCCCTGGTCTGCCTGATGCTGGTAATGAGCGGCTCCGAGTATCTGCCAGTCAGCAAAATAGTGCTGGTTACCTATCTGCCGCTGATACTGGTGGAAGCCGCCGTAACCGGAGCCGCACTCAGCTTTATCTGCCGGGTATCGCCGCAGCTGCTGGAACCGGAGCGAGCATGACCGCAGCGACCTCCCGACTGCTGCTGATTCTGCTGTTCTCGCTGAGCAGTTCAGCCCACGCCCACCTGCTGAAGGTTTTCGCCTGGGCCGAAGGTGATCGTCTGCAGGGTAGCAGCTACTTTTCCGGCGGGGCCCCCGCCTCCGGCGCCAGCATCCGTATACTCGACGCAGACGGTCAGCTGGTGGCGGAACTGACTCCCGATGCACGGGGCGAGTTCAGTTATCAGGTTCCGGCCCGCCGGAATTATCGGATTATTGCCGATACCGGAGACGGCCACCGTGCCGAATGGCTGATCAGTCAGAAGGAGCTGGCGGCTGATCCACCGGTAATCGAGTCGACAACTACAGAAACGGCGACAAAGGCAACAGTGATAGCCTCAGCAGGCATCAGTCCCTCCCGGTCCATGCCGGGAACAGCGGAGCCGGCCCATGCCGCTGAATACAACGAGCTCTCAGCCCTCATTGAACAGGCAGTTGCCCGCCAGCTGGGACCGTTACGCCAGGAGCTTCAGCAATACGAAGACCGGGTCCGTTTCAGCGACACCCTGGGCGGGATCGGCTTTATCTTCGGCCTCGCCGGTACCCTGCTCTGGTGGCGCAGCCGCCGGGGTACTGATCATCGGGGTTAAAAAACGGAGCAACCTCACTGCCCTGTCCCGGAACCCGCCTGAGAGCCGCATAGCGGTCATCAACAGAGCGTCCGTTTTTTATGCCATGCTATATTTTGTTAATAATTTCACTAAAATAGCACGACATTCAACAGACATTCCGAGCCGACAGCCACTGGCCGCCTGTTCAGAAACCAACCTTTCCCGGGCAACTGCGGTCTATGATCCAACCCTCAGGCTATCAGCAGACGGACCTGGATGAACATGTAAAACGGATTTTTGATGCGACACCGGTGGCGATGATTCTGTCCCGGCGTGACGGCAGTTTTGAGTACGTCAACCCGGCACTGATGAAGATGCTGGGATACGATGAGCAGGAGATTTACAACCACGAGCTGATTATCTCCCATCCCGGTGACCTGGCGGTAAACCGGCAGATTCGAAAGCAGCTCAATGAGAATCCGTTTAAACCGCTGACCCTCGAAAAACGCTACCTTCACAAAGACGGTCACGCCGTCCCCGGTCTGCTGACGATAGTTGCTCAGCCCGACGGCCGAGGCGGCGTTCGACGTTTTATCGCCCAGATCATCGACCTCAGCGACCATAAACAGACCGAAGAATCTCTGTGGCTGATGACCACGCTGCTGGACCACAGCAGCGACGCAGTGATGCTGGTTGATCCTCCCAGCGCACAGATTCTGGATGGCAATCAGCTGGCCTGGCGCCGGCTGGGCTACAGCCGGGAGGAGTTCCTGCAGCTCAAAGCCTGGGAGGTTAATCGGGAATTGTCCGGCAGTAAAACCTGGGCCGGCTTTGTTGACAAGGTTCAGGCCAACGGCTACCTGCTGCGCGAAGGCTGGCATACTCGCAAGGACGGCAGAACCTTTCCCATTGAGGGCAGTATCAGCTACATCTCACAGGGTGAAAAAAATTACCTGCTGGCCGTGGTACGGGATATCACCCGTCGTAAGAAAAATGAAGAGCTGATCTGGAAACAGGCCAATTTTGATCCGCTCACAGACCTGCCAAACCGACGGTTACTGCGGGACCGACTCGATCAGGAGATCAGGAAAGCGCATCGGCACAAGCAGCAGGTCGCGGTACTCTACCTGGATCTTGATCGCTTCAAAGAGGTCAACGACAGCCTCGGTCATGCCAGAGGAGACCAGTTACTGGTGGAAGCGGCCCGGCGGCTGCAAAGCTGTATCCGGGAATCCGATACCCTGGCACGCCAGGGGGGTGACGAGTTCACCATCGTGCTGGGCGAGCTGGAAGGACGAAGCAGTGCAGAGCGGGTGGCCGGCAAGATACTGACCGCCATCAGACAGCCATTTCAGCTCGGTGCCGACCAGGTCTGGGTCTCCACCAGTATCGGTATCGCTTTCTACCCGGATGACGGTACCAGCAGCGATGTACTGTTTAAGGGAGCCGATCAGGCAATGTATGCGGCCAAGGACAAAGGCCGTAACGGCTTTCAGTATTTCACCCCCAGCATGCAGCAACAGGCGCTGGCCCGGGTCCAGCTGACCCGCGACCTGCGCCTGGCAATCACCGACCAGCAGTTTCAGCTGGCCTATCAGCCCATCGTATCGCTCAGCTCCGGAAGCATCAGCAAGGCCGAAGCGCTGCTTCGCTGGCGACATCCGGTACGGGGGCTGATCAGTCCCAACGATTTTATCCCACTGGCGGAGGAAACCGGGCTGATCTCCGAAATCGGCGACTGGGTGTTCCACCAGGCCGTCGCTCAGACAGCAAGCTGGCGTAGCCGATTTGGCAGTGATTTCCAGATCAGCATCAATACTTCACCGGTTCAGTACCTGAACAGAAACGACACCATGACCGGCTGGATCGATCACCTGGCGTCATTGAAGCTGCCCGGTCAGGCGATAGCGATGGAGATCACCGAAGGGGTGTTGATGGACTCCCACCCGGAAGTATCCGAGAAACTGCTGGCATTTCAGGCCGCAGGAGTGGATGTCTCGCTGGACGATTTCGGTACCGGCTACTCCTCGCTGGCCTACCTGAAGAAATTCGATATCGATTTCGTCAAGATCGACCGTTCCTTCGTCCAGAACCTCACCACCGACTCTGACGATCGGGTACTCTGCGACGCTATTATCGCCATGGCCCACAAACTGGGTATCCGGGTTATTGCCGAAGGCATCGAGTCCGAAGAGCAGCGCGCGCTGCTGGCTGCGGCCGGCTGCGATTACGGTCAGGGATTCCTGTTTTCGAAACCACTCGGTGCCGAAGCGTTCGAAGCATTGCTTTCGGTAAATAGTAAAAACGGCTGCTGATCGGAACCCGGGGCCAGTTCAGTCACTCAGATCTTCCAGCCAGCTCAGGGCGGCGACAACCGCCGGAAAGCCGATGGTGCTGGTCAGCAGGATAACTGCGTGACGAATCTCATCGACTCCGGCACCAGCTTCCAGCGCCCGCCGGGCGTGGCTGTGAACAGCCCCCTCCGAACGGTTGGCGACTGCGCCAGCCAGCTGCACCAGCTGAGTTGTTTTATCGTCCAGCGGGCCTTCCCGTTTCACCGCCTTGCCCAGTTCATCGATGGCACGGGCCAGCTCGGGATGTCGATTGCGGATGCGGGTAAAAGTATCCGGAAGCTGTTGTTGAGCCATAAGCCTTTCCTCCATTACTGCGCTCTATGCAAAATAGCTGCTGGGTTTTATTACCAGCCTGGCACAAACCAGCGACGGCCACAGCGGTCACCCCACTCTGAAAAACAGCATCCGCCGGGTCAGTCGTGTGATAACATCTCACCCGTTTATCCCCAGAGTAGTGACCCCTATGAATCAGTTGACGGATATCGCTCGCCAGATCGCCGCAGAAGAGCAGGAAACGCTCAGTAACCAGCGTGCCGGAGAGCTGGCACTGATTCATCGACTGCTGGAGATATGGGATCAGAAATCGCTGGCCCTGGCACTGAACGAAGTCAGCCCCGGTCACTGGAACCGCGAACACCTGAACCGGGTGGTAAAAGGCAGAGAGCAACTGAAACCGCTGAACGGTCCCGAGTCCCGTTTACTGAACAGCCTGCTGCCCGAGAAACCCGCCCACTACGACAACCCGGATTTCACCTTTATCGATCTGTTTGCCGGTATCGGTGGTATCCGCAGTGGTTTCGAAGCGATCGGCGGTAAGTGTGTATTCACCAGCGAATGGAATAAGTTTGCCCGCCGGACCTATCGGGCCAACTGGTACTGCGACGGTGATCACCGGTTTAATGAGGATATTCGCAGCATCACCCTCAGCGAGGATTCGAGTGTCAGTGAGCAACAGGCCTATCGCCATATCCGCCGGGAAATTCCGGAGCACGATGTGCTGCTGGCCGGTTTTCCCTGTCAGCCCTTTTCGCTGGCCGGAGTTTCTAAAAAGAATGCCCTAGGGCGCGCTCACGGTTTCGAATGCAAGGCGCAGGGCACCCTGTTCTTCGATGTCGCCCGCATCCTCAAAGCCAGACGGCCCGCCGCCTTTCTGCTGGAGAACGTCAAGAATCTGCGCAGTCATGACAAAGGCAGAACCTTTCAGATCATTACCGAAACTCTGGATGAGCTGGGCTACCAGCTGGCGGATGCCGGTGAGAGCGGTACCGGTGACCCCAGAATCATCGATGCCAGACATTTCCTGCCGCAACACCGGGAACGGATCGTACTGGTAGGTTTTCGTAAGGATCTCAGTATTCACCAGGGTTTTTCCCTCGGCGCCATCAGCAACGAGTTTCCGCCCCACCGCCCGACGGTCGCCGAGTTGCTGGACCGCTCTGTCGACGACAAGTACACCCTGACCCCCCGACTCTGGGAGTACCTCTGGCAGTACGCGCGCAAACACAAAGCCCGGGGCAATGGTTTCGGCTTCGGACTGGTCGATCCGCAGAACAGTAACAGCGTGGCCCGTACCCTCTCGGCCCGCTATCACAAAGACGGCTCCGAAATCCTGATCGATCATCGTGGCTGGGATATGCAACTGGCGGAAACCGACTTCTGGAACCCCGCCAACCAGCAGAACCGCCCACGCCGGCTGACGCCCCGGGAGTGCGCCCGGCTGATGGGCTTCGAGCAGCCCGGCCAGCAGCATTTCCGGATTCCGGTATCCGACACTCAGGCCTATCGCCAGTTCGGTAACTCCGTGGTGGTACCGGTATTCGCCGCCGTGGCCAGGCTGATGAAATCCCGGATCGACCAGGCGGTTCAGAAGACCGGCACGTACCGGAATAGTACTGCCGTCGATGGCTGAATAATGGCCGATGTTCATAGCCCGGCCACCCGTCGCCGTAATATGCAGGCCATTCGCGCCACCGATACCCGACCGGAAGTACTGATCCGCAAGCTGCTGCATGCCCGGGGCTACCGCTACCGCCTGCATTCGAAGAAGCTGCCGGCCTCGCCGGATATCGTGCTGGCCAGATACCGGGCCGCGATTCTGGTTCACGGCTGCTTCTGGCACGGCCACAACTGCCACCTGTTCAAGGTTCCGAAAACCCGTACCGAATTCTGGCTCGGCAAGATCGGCGAGAATCGGCGACGGGATAGCCGCAACCTGACAGAACTGACCCGGGTCGGTTACCGCACGCTGATTGTCTGGGAGTGCGCTCTCAAAGGCCGACATAAGCTGGCTGTTGATGACCTGATCGAAACGATCTGCCAATGGCTGGAAACAGGTGATGAGAACGCTGAAATCGGTTCTGCCACCCGGGCGGATCACTGGCCTTTCTGAATCGATATCCGAAACGCCGAAGCTCATTTCCCCCTTGCGCCTTTCAAGCACTTACGGCGGCCCTGCTGATCTGCAGGAGCGCTAAAAACCCTGCTAATTCAAACACCTGTACAGCAATAGAACAGATCTCACAAAAACTCTCTAAGGCATTGATATATATGGAGCCAATTCAGTTTTTTTGTGGTGCCAGCGCTGCCGGAACCGGGGATTTCATTGAAAGCTGCTGGCAAACATTTTAAGTTCGAAGGCCTGAATAATAATAGCGATCGCAGGTCTCCATTATGTCCTTGAAGGTAACCCATAAGATTTCCCTTGGGTTTGGCTTACTGGTCATCTCAATCATGATAGTCGGCGGTGGTGGCCTCTGGGGCACCGATAACATCAATCAGCGGCTTCATGAGATTTCCGATCGCTCCCTGCCTGTCGCTACCGGCAGCTTCAGTCAGCTGATTGCCCTGCAGAAGGCCAGCATCGCTCTGCTCAACGTGCTGGCAGACGATGACAGCGACGAGACTCAGCGACTTGCTCAGCAGGAAAGCTTCAGTCGTCAGATTGAGCAGTTCAGCGTTCAGCAACAGACACTGGAACCGCTGCTGGCAACCGACCAGGAGCTGCTGACCCTGCTGCAGAATACCAGCGCCACCAAAGACCAGTTCGCCACAGCGGCCACTGAAGTGATGGCGCTGCACGACGAACGGGTCAAGGTTCAGGTCCGCACTCGCCAGAAGGAAAGCCGGTTTCAGCGCCAGGTTGACTCCCTGACCAGTTGGGGCCAGCAGTATATATCCCGTAACGCCGGAGCCCCATCAACGGCGGAAGCCCGCAGCTTTATGCGCGCCGCCAACTCCCACAAGAGTCAACTGATCAACTACCGCCAGAGCGGCGATTTCCCCGCCCTTGAACAGGAGTTGAAAGATTCCGAGGGAGAACTGCAGCAGGCACTGGCCGCACTGGTGAAGGCCGATCCGAAAGCCGGGCGCATTAAGGTGCTGATCCGTGACCTCGTTCAGCAACTTTACGGCGAGGGCGGTCTGGTCTCTATGTACCGAGCCCTGTACCAGGTTGATCAGCAGCTCAGCATCAAGCTGGCAACCACCGATCAGCTGCTGCTGCAGGCACAGCAGGCAGCCGAGCAATTCAGCAGCCTGACCCTGGAACGGTCTGCCGGGCTGAGGCTGGAAGCGGACAACGCCAGTGACCTCAGCCGTACCATTATTATTGCCCTGCTGATCAGCACAACTCTGATCGCCGTACTGACCAGTTTTATCACGGTCCGTACCATCTCCGCTCCGCTGAAGCAGATGCTGAGCCGGCTGTCAGCGGTAGCCGATGGCGATATGCGCATCACCTTCGATCATGAGCGCAACGATGAATTCGGTCAGCTCGGTGACGCCCTGAATGAAGTGGTCAGCAAACTCAGTGATATTCTCAACCGTATCTCCGATGCGTCTCAAAAGCTGAATGCCGTTGCCGAAAAAAATGCCGTGATCAGCAGCCAGACTACCGAATCGATGGCCGGCCAGAGTCAGCAGCTGGAGCTGACCTCGTCGGCAGCCTCCGAGATGGAATCCACCGTCGCAGAAGTTTCCGGCCATGCCGAAACCACTCTGGAAGCGGTCCGGCAGTGTGAACAGCTGAGCGTCGACGCCGACAGTTCGGTGCAGCAGACCCTGTCCAGCATCGAATGCCAGGCCGAGGATATCGGTCGGGCGGTCAGCCAGAGCGACAAGCTGGCGCTCTACGGCCAGCAGATCGGCAGCATCCTCGACACCATTGGCGAAATCGCTGACCAGACCAATCTGCTGGCACTCAATGCGGCTATCGAAGCAGCCCGAGCCGGCGATCATGGCCGCGGCTTTGCAGTAGTTGCCGATGAGGTCCGCGGCCTTGCCAGCCGCACTCAGAATTCCACCCATGAGATTCAGGAGATGGTGGAGAATATGCAAAGCAGCATCCGCCAGGTCACCGGGGTCATGCAACACAGCGTCGAACAGTCCCGACAGTGCGTCGAGAACGCCAGTTCCTCACAGACGGCGCTGGCCGAGATGAACCGGGCCATTGCCAATATCCGGATGATGAGCACTCACATCGCCGAGGCGGCCAGCCAGCAGAACGTGGCGGTGGAGGAAGTCACCCGGACACTGGTGCGAATCAACGAAGCCGCCGCCGAAACCACTCAAGGCGCAGAGAATGTCACCGCCTCCAGCAACGAATTGCTGGAGATCGCTCACGATCAGCAGGAGCTGATCAGGCACTTTAAGATCTGATCAGCAAGTATCTGACGGGAAACGAAACCGGGCACCTGCCCGGTTTTCCACTTACAGGCTTAGCGGGATAACCCGGAGTTGCTCCCCTGCTTTACCCGCTTCTGCTACCCGATAACTAAGGCTGAACTATCAGCGGACACCAACTCCCCTCTGCCTCCGCTGAGCCCAACTGGCTGAAGCGGGGTTAAGCAAGCGCTGGTCTGACGAGTTCTCTGATAAGTCCGTTTTCGCCCTGACGGCGAGTTAAGGTCTTTGGCCGCCCAAAGACCTTAACAATCCAAAGTTGCCCCGCTGTTTGGCTGGCTTCGCCAGCTTCCCTGTGCATTTCGCTTGCAAATGGGTGCTGTGACAGGCGCAGCCTGAACAGCTTCAGCTGGCCCGAAGGGTTGGTGCCTGCACCAATAACCGAGGCCGCTTTGCGGCCTCAAACAGTCCTCGCACTGGTCCATTTACAAGTTGCAATGCTCGGCTGCACAGAAGGGAAGGTTGAGTCCGTGCCTGCAACCAACACCGGTACTGCCTGTAAACCAGCATGGAACTATCAGCCGGTACCTGATTCCCTTTGCCACCGCCGGGCCCCGCAGGCTGACGCGGGATTGAGCAAGCGCTTGTCTGAGGCAGCAAGGCCGAGTTCACGCAGCGCCCGCTTCAGACGAGGAGTAAGGGCAGCCGAAGGCCGGTGGCATGGACGGGCTTTCTTTGCTTTCTTTGCTTCCGTTGCTCTGGCCCGTGACAAAGAATTGAAGGCGCCCGGGTGGGCGCTATCAGGGTTCTCCGGAGTCTGCAAGACGGCTAACACACCCTACGCGCTCAGGAATTTGTACACCAGGCTCGCAGGCTGACACCCAACCCCCTCTGCCACCGCCGAGCCCCGCAGGCTGAAGCGGGATTGAGCAAGCGCTTGTCTGAGGCCGCAAAGCCGAGTTCGCGCAGCGCCCGCTTCAGACAAGGAGTGAGGGCAGCCGAAGGCCGGTGACATGGGCGGGCTTTCTTTGCTTCCGTTGCTTTGGCCCGCGACAAAGAAATGAAGGCGCCCGGGTGGGCGTAATCAGGGTTCTCCGGAGTCCGCGAGGGCTGCAGGTACCTCTCGCGATCGGTCAGTCAACACCCTGCCGCGTTGTTTGTCGGTGCGTTACGCCTGCGGCTAGCGCACCCTACGTGCTTGCAACAAAATACCGAAACTCTGGAGCGGTGCCGAGTTATCGATTTCCCGGGATCAGCAACTCAGCCGCTGACCCGGCCTTCGGAAGCCTGTGAGTGCTCCACCAGACGGAACTGGCTCAACAGCTGCTGAACATCCATCGCCAGTGCACTGACCGACTGGCTGGAAGACAAGGTACAGCGTGTCTCCGCCACCGTTTCCTGCGACAACGTATTGATGCGCTGGAGATTTTCCGCCAGGTCACTGGTGACCGCGCTCTGTTCCTCAGCCGCCGAAGCGATCTGCAGATTCATCGCGCTGATATCAGATACCGCGTGGTTGATCTTCTCCAGGCAGGAGGCCGCTTCACCGGTATTGCCGGCTACGGTACTGCCCTGCTCCTGCACCCGCTCCATAATATCCACCGCTTCGTCCGCTTCCTTCTGTAGCGAGCTGATCACACCGGAGATCTCTTCGGTCGACTGTTGAGTTCGCTGAGCCAGTGTCCGAACTTCATCAGCGACAACGGCAAACCCACGACCGCTGTCTCCGGCCCGGGCCGCTTCGATGGCGGCGTTGAGCGCCAGCAGGTTAGTCTGCTCGGCAATGCCCTGAATCACATCAAGGACGCTGCCGATGGACTGACTGCGATTCTGCAGCGCCCGGATCTTGTCTGTGGAGCGGCTGACCTCGCCGGACAGGTTCTGAATATCCTGCGCAGATCGGGATACCAGGCCATTACCTTCTCCGGCATGCTGATCCGCGCTACCGGCATTGCGTGAGGCGGCTTCGGCGCTGGCCGCCACCTCTTCGACCGAAGCAGACAGCTGCTGAGTGGCGGCGGACAGCGTTTCCAGATCGTGCTGCTGCTGTGAAGCTTTGTCATTGCTGCGATTACTGTTATCGGCCATTTTTCCGGCATGTTCGCTCAGCCGCGTCATTGCCGCTGAGACCTGTACCAGGGTGTTGTTCAGATTCCGGGTAAAGCGATTTATACACACCGAGGCCCGGGCCAGTTCATCATTGCCGCTCACTTCGATAGAGGCCGTCAGCTCCCCCTTCTCAGTCTGTTCCAGGTTTTTCAGAATACGGCTCATGGGAGCATTAATAGCGCCGGAAATCAGTATTGCAGACAGCAGACAGGCCGCGATAGCCAGTAAAGCACAGACGACAGTAATCAGCTGCGCCTGCTGCAGGGTTTCGTTCAGGGACCTGGACAGGGATTCAACTTCAACATTCTGCTGGCCGAGCAGTTGCTGAGCGGACTGATAGATCGATTCGACGGAAAACCAGGCAGTCAGACTGCTGGAAAGGACTAACAGGGCAATCAGGGTAAAACTGAGAAACAGCTTCTGACGTATAGACATGATCAACTTCTCTGGTCGAATTTATAATTGTTGTTTTATCGACGTCCGGCTGTCGGGCAGTATCGGTGAAGCATACACAACGTCCCTGATTCCACGCAGTGTAACATAGCTGACTGGCAGGACCAGTAGCCCCGCAGTCCGCAGGAAGCCTGTAACATCAGTGAATTACGGATCGGTGATTTAATCAGATACAGGTTGAGCCAGGTGCCGGTCAGTCGCTGTCGGAAGACTATCAGCCGGCTCCTGATTCTGCTGCAACTGCCACATCCGGGCATAGCTCTGCTCCCGGGCCAGCAGTTGCTGATGGGTCCCCTGCTCAACGATCCGGCCTTCCTGCAACACCACAATCTGATCAGCATCGACAATGGTTGACAGACGATGGGCGATCACCACGCTGGTGTGATTCTCCGCCAGCTCATTAAGCGCGCTGACGACGGCCTGCTCCGACTCGCTGTCCAGTGCCGAGGTCGCTTCGTCAAACAGCAGGATGGGTGGTTTCTTCAGCATCACCCGGGCGATGGCGATACGCTGCTTCTCGCCGCCGGAGACTTTCAGGCCGCGTTCGCCGACAATTGTCCCGGCCCCCTCCGGCAGGGAATCAACGAACCCCTGCAGGTGAGCCATTCCGATCACCCGATCCAGTTCCTGCTGGTCGGCATCCGGTCGACCGTAGGCAATATTATGTCTGATGCTGTCGTTGAACAGCACGGTATCCTGTGGAACAACGCCGATCGACTGGCGCAGGCTCAGCTGAGTGACGGCGTTGATCGGCTGCCCGTCGATCAGAATCTCGCCACTGCTGAGATCATAGAAGCGAAACAGCAGGCGGGCCAGTGTCGACTTGCCGGAGCCGCTGGCGCCGACGATCGCCACCTTCTGGCCCGGCTCAACGGTAAAACTGAGGTCCTGAATAATCGGCCGCTCGGGCTGGTAGGAGAAACAGACATTACGAAATTCGATCCGCCCCTCGGTCACATTCAGTTCGCCGGCATCCGGCCGGTCTCTGACGGCAGGTTCCTTTTTCAGCAGCGAGAACATGTTCTCGATATCGGTCAGCGCCCGCCTGACTTCGCGGTAGACCATGCCAAGAAAGTTCAGCGGCATAAACAGTTGCAGGACATAGGCGTTGATCATCACCAGTGAGCCCAGGGTCATGGCGCCGCTGACCACGTCATCCGCCGCCAGCCACATCATCAGCACCATACCGCTGGCGATAATCAGCGCCTGACCGCTGTTCAGCAACATCAGTGTCAGTCGGTTTTTCAGCCGCGCGGCTTCCCAGCCCGCCAGGTTGTCATCGTACTGGCGTGCTTCATACTCCTCATTGTTGAAATACTTGACGGTTTCATAGTTCAGCAGGCTGTCGATCGCCCGGGTATTGGTACGGGAATCCAGCTGATTCATCTCCCGGACAAAGCGATTGCGCCATTCTGTAATGCGGACACTGAAAGCAATATACACCCCCACCGACAGGACGGTGACCAGGGCATACCAGGGACCGAAATTAAACAGCAGGATGACCGCTACCAGCGACAGTTCGATCAGCGTCGGTACGATGTTGAACACCAGCATCCGCATCAGGAATCCGAAGCCATTGCCACCGCGCTCGATATCCCGGGAGATGCCTCCGGTCTGGCGGGAAAGATGGAACTCCAGCTCCAGCGCATGCAGATGGCGGAATACCCTCAGCACGATCCGCCGCATCGCCCGCTCGGTAATACGGCTGAACACCGCGTCCCGGGCCTCGCTGAAAAACACCGAACTGAAACGAAGCAATCCGTAGAAGACGATAAACAGCAGCGGTACCACAATCACCTGCTGCTGGACCCGATCAAGGCTGTCCACCACCTCCTTCAACGCCCAGGGCATGGTCACCACCGCCAGCTTGGCCAGCAGCAGCAAGCCGAACGCCACCAGCATCCGTCCGCGGAATTCCAGCAGATAGGGCCAGAGCATTTTCAGCACCTCCCAGGTCTGCTGCCGGTCAACCATGGATTCCGGGAACGGACGGCGGTATTTCGAACGCGAGTTTCTCAAGCGCAGACTCCCATGGGCAGGTGGGATATTGTCGGAGCGGCCCCGACAATCTGTGGTAACAATTTGTCCGTATCCTATTGGGTTCATAACCCGACGGCAAATTGACCAATATCATTGGTCATGAATTCGTCCTGAGCGAGTATGTACCTACTCAGCCTGAAGGGTGCTGTAGACGGTCTGATTTCGTTGCCACAGCCCTTCTCCTGAATCAGATTCTGAGGCAGAATCCTGCCCGCAAATTCAACACAGAGATCGGATAGTATGTCCCGTGAAAACAGCAGCCAGATTGAAGCTGCCGAAACCGTTGTGGCCGAAGTGAACGTACCGGATATCGCACTCGCCATTGAGAAAATTGAAAACAGCAAAAGCGCCGAACCGGAGATCAGCGGCGATGAGCTCCGCCAGCGCATGTGCCTTTACGGAGAGAACAGCGCGGCCTGCCAGGCCAGCGAGCAGCATTTTCAGAAGCACTACTACCAGGGTGTTGTAGCGCTGGCGCTGGCCTCTCTGTTTGCAATGAGCGGTGTCTGGTCACTGATCACCATGGTGCTGGCCCTGTTCGCCACCTGGCGAATAGTCAGATGTTTCTCCATCGACAGCCATTGCGAACGACTGGAAACCGCCACCCGTATCGCTCACGAAGAACTGGAGGAGGCATTGGCCCTGGACAGTCTCAGGCAGATGTTCCCGACTCTTTATAAGGAGCTGAAAGACCATACGGCAAAACGTCAGCTGGCCTGGTATCTGCCGGGACCGATCGAAGTCGGACGCCGCTCAGCCCAATGGCAACCGCTGGGCATGCTGACGCTCTGAACAGCCCCATATTCTGCGACCGGCACCAGAGTGGCGACCCGAAATCGGGCTGCCACCTGGCCTGCATCAAGCCCGAAGCTACACAGCAGTTTTCTGCGCTCCGACTTTAATCTACAATCTCCGTGCGGTTATGCCCATCGATTTTACCGACTAGTCTGAATCTGAGGTCCCGGTTTATGTTACTGAAGCAAATTCCTGCCCTGCCCGCTCTGCCAGCTCTGCCGACCTCATTGCCCGTGCCGCCTTCCCCCACGGAGCTGGTGAAGAAGATGCCGCTGTTTCTGGCCAGAAAGGCGGCAAAGGTACCTTTCGGTATTCAGAAGAATGTGCTGCTGAAAGCGATGGAACAGGCATTTCGGGAACCGCTGGAAGACGGTGACTTCGAATTCCTTGAAGGAAAGTGGATGAAAGTCGAGATCACCGATCTGGGCCTGCGCTGGTTCTTCAGCTACAGCGACGAAGGGAAACTGATCGTCAGTGATTACGAAAACGAAGATGCCGGCATCCGCGGTAACCTCAAGGAATTTATCCTGCTGGCTTCCCGCAGCGAAGATCCGGACACCCTGTTCTTCCAGCGCCGCCTGATGATCGAAGGAGATACCGAGGTGGGCCTGGAAGTAAAAAATCTGATGGACGGCGTCGACCACGACAGCCTGCCCCCCCTGCTGAAGCTGATCATCACCCGGGGTTCCGGCCTGGCCAGCAAACTGCTCTGATTCTCTTTTCTGCGATTCCTGCCGGGCCGAAGCTCTGACTTCGGCCCCCAATCCTCTGCGCTCCACTGACAGAGCCCATCATCACTCCCTTCAACAACAGACATCACCCCGAGCCCCCGGGTGATCATTCAGCTATGGTTGTCTGTATTGTAATCCACTGCTCCGGCGATACTTCGAGGCTCAGACAGCCGGGCCCGCCCTCCCGGGACAGAAACACGGGCCACGGGAATGCAATAAGAACAGGTCGGACAATATTCAGAGGCCGGTAATGAGCATCAGGCTTTTATTTTCAGCGCCTTCAGGGCACTGTCAGACGGCTGTAAAGACGCCCTCCCCGGGAAACCCGGTAAGCAACCCCACCCCCTCAGCCTGCCGTCACGCCGTTCTGCTGGCCATGATTCTGCTTGCCGGCTGCACGGTGACAGGACAGACGGATCAGCAACAGATTCCCGTTCAGCTCGGACCGAGACCCCTGCTGCTGGTCGATACCATGAAGGAGAGCCCGCTTAAAAAGCAGCTGCTCTCGTGCCGTAACCAGAGTTTTTACCGCAGCGAGCTCTCCATCGGTCACCGTGGTGCTCCACTGCGTTTTCCGGAACATACTCGCGAATCCTATATCGCAGCAGCGAAAATGGGCGCCGGTGCACTGGAATGCGATGTCACCTTCACCCGCGATAAAGAGCTGGTATGCCGCCACTCCCAGAAGGACCTCCATACCACCACCAATATCCTCGCCATTCCGGCACTGGCAGCGAAATGCACTGAACCACCGGATTATCGCAGCGAAACGCCCTTTAAGGAGGTGGAGTGCCGTACCAGTGATATCACCCTGCAGGAGTTTCTGTCGCTGGAAGGCAGGATCTCCACCGCCGCCCCCGGGGCCCGAACCCTGCAGGAATATCTCGGCGCCCCCGCTGGTTTTCCAGCCGATCTGCAGCAGAGTCGGGGCACAGTACTCAGCCACAGACAGAGCATCGCACTGTTCAGGGAGCTGGGCGTGAAGATGATTCCGGAACTGAAACGTCCGGTGGTGCCTATGCCCTATCAGGGCTACAGCCAGCAGCATTTCGCTCAGCAGCTGATCGACGAGTATCGGGAGCTGGGTATCAGCCCCCGGGACGTCCACCCTCAGTCATTCCACCTCGACGATATCGAGTACTGGCTCAGCCGGGAACCCGGTTTCGGCAGTCAGGCGATTTTTCTGGACGGGCGCTTCAGGGATAAGTCCTTCGATCATCGTACTCCCGACAGCTGGGCGCCGGGAATGGCGGAACTGAAGCGCCGGGGCCTCGGCATTATCGCCCCGCCGCTATGGATGCTGGTAACGGTCGAGAACGGCCGGATCGTTCCTTCGGAGTATGCCCGGGCGGCCCGCAGAGCCGGACTGGATATCATCACCTGGACCCTGGAACGTTCCGGACCGCTGAATAATGGGGGCGGCTGGTATTACCAGACCATCAGCGAGCTGATCGACAACGACGGTGCCGTCTTCGAGTTGCTTGATGTGCTGGTCCGGGAGGTTGGCGTCCGCGGAGTTTTTTCCGACTGGCCGGCCACAGTGACCTATTACGCCGGCTGCAGGCACTGAAAGGTTAGAAATCAGAGAAACTGGAAAGAAAAAGGGGTGACCGCGCCACCCCTCAGCGGGCCGCTATTCCACCCGAGTATTGACCAGGCCGGCCGTTTTGTACCAGTAGCCGTTTACCGCATCGGCAGGGATGGCCATGATCTGACTGGAATTACCGTCGATCACCTCACGGAACTGGCGGATCACCCCTTCCATGCCTTCCGGCTGTGGGCTGAGGCGGACGATATCGACGCCGATACGTTTCATCTCTTCCACTTCCGGCAGCAGGTTGTAGACCTGACCGGAGAGGGTCTGGATGCCGTTGATGGTGAAGACTGACTGGTCCTCCTGACTGGTCATCGGCAGCCCCTCGGGATACTCCAGGCAGACGAACTGGCAGTTGTCCTTGGGCAGGTTCTTCGCCCGGGCGGTAAAGCAGCGGGCGGAGTAGGCCAGCGGCAGGTAGCCGTAGCTGAATACCTCGGTCTCGATCTTATCGGCGAAGCCCATCTTCTGAGCATCGGTGAGAATATCGGCCAGGGTCTCTCCGGACAGTTCCACCGGCATCACCCAGCGCTGCATCCCCTGTTTGTAGAGGGTCTGCAGGGTATGGGCGTTATAGATATTGACCGCTGAACCGGTGACGAAGGGCAGTTTGCGCTCGGCCATGGCCTGAACCGCGCCGATATCGTTGGCTTCCACCAGCAACTCGCCGTTGTCGCAGAGCCGGCGCAGGGTTTTCAGTTCCGACTCCGCTTCGATCAGCGACAGCGTCGACAGCACGATCTGTTTGCCGCTTTTCGCCAGTTCCTTCGCCAGGTCGATCCACTCCTGGGTTTTCAGCTCGCGACGTTTGGAACAGACCGATTCGCCGAGGTAGATGATATCCAGCGGCTGCTCAGCCATCTGCTGGTAAAAATCGTAAGTGGTCTGGCGGGGCCAGAAAAACAGGTTGGCCCCCAGTGATAATTGCATGCTGTTCATTTCTGATTCTCTCCGTCCCTTGTCTCAGGACTGCTTACTGCCAGGGGCGGGAATAGGCGCCCAGGGTGGTCTGGGAGCCCTCTGATACGTTGTCCAGCGTCGCCATCCACTCGTATTTGGCGGCATAGCCCTGGGGATTAGCCTTGAAGGAGTCGATCGCTTCACGCCAGACCCTGACCACCTGCTCGACATAGGCCGGGCTGCGCTGACGACCTTCAATCTTCACGGCGCTGACCCCCACTTCCTGCAGCTGCGGAAGCAGTTCCAGGGTATTGAGGCTGGTGGGTTCTTCGAGGGCGTGATAGGTATTGCCCTCCACCTGGAAGCGGCCCTTACAGAGTGTCGGATAACCGGCCTTTTCGCCGGGCTTGAAGCGGTCGATCAGCACATTATTGAGACGAGTTTCCATGCCGCCGTCCGGCTGCTCTTCCCAGCGTACGGCGTGGGCCGGCGAACAGGCGCCACAGGTATTGGGTGACTGATCGGTCATATAGGAGGAGAGGTGACAGCGGCCTTCAGCCATGATACAGAGGCTGCCGAAGGCGAACACTTCCAGTTCCACCGGGCTCTGAGCGGCCACCTGGCGCACCTGCGCCATGGACAGCACCCGTGGCAGCACCGCGCGGCGGATACCGAAGGTCTGCTGATAGAACTTCAGACTTTCGTAATTGGTTGCCGAGCCCTGAACCGACAGATGCAGACCCAGTTGCGGATGCCGCTCGGCGGCATAGCCCAGCACCCCCATATCGGCACCGATCAGCGCGTTGACACCCAGATCTGCAGCCAGATCGACGGCCTTCTGCCAGCGCTCCCAGCCTTTCGGTTGCGGGTAGGTGTTGATCGCCACGAAAACCTTAACCCCACGCTCGCGGGCGTAATCCAGAGCGCGATAGGCCTTCTTGTCGTTAAAGTTCAGGCCCGCGAAGTGACGGGCATTGGTATCGTCCTTAAACCCGATGTAAACCGCATCGGCACCGTTATCAACGGCGACCTTCAGAGAGGGATAGTTCCCTGCCGGACATACCAGCTCCATAAATAACTACCTGCTGAATCGTTGTTATAGAAAACGGGCCGGCTATCGACCCGGCAGACACAAAGCCGCCACCTTAGCAACCGGCCGCCGGCCGGCACATGATAAGAGTCAATTGCGATTAAAGGCGCATCGGCCCCCCCTCCCCTGAAAGCCACCACCGAATTTATGATGGGACGGTTTCCGGCGAGAATCAGCCTGATATCAGCGTCCTGAAACAATTCACCCACAAAGTGAGCGGGAATATTCTACCAGGATCGCCAGTCAGTCAACCGCTGTGGCCCGGATCGGACCAGGCCGCCCCCAAAGGGCAGCCCTTGACAACATCAGCCTGCCTGCCCAGACTGCCGCTCTGAACACTTTACTGTCGAGGTCCGGAGCATACCGCCGGCACAGTGCCATCTCTCCTGACGGAGCGATCTCCACGACCCGCCGATTCCATTGAAGCCCCACACGAGCCCTGTTATGAGCAGTCCCCGTAAATTACCGTTGAGCATACTGATTCTGGCCGGAGGCCGTGGTTCCCGGATGGGGGGGCGCGACAAGGGACTGGTGGAGTTTAACCAGCAGCCGTTCGTTGAGCATATGCTGAGTATTGCCAGCCCTTACAGCGATGACATCATTATCAGCTGCAACCGCAATCAGGCCCGCTATCAGCGCTACGGCGAAACTCTGGTGGAAGATGAGCAGGATGATTTTCCCGGTCCGCTGGCCGGGATCCTGGCGGGAATGGAGAAAGCCCGCCATGAGGCCCTGCTGGTGCTGCCCTGCGATACGCCGATGATTCCGGCAGACCTGCCGGAGCAGTTGTACCGGTCATTCTGTGAAAACCGCTCGGGCATCAGTCTGGTTAACGACGGTGAGCGCCGTCAGCCGCTCCACGCCATTATGCCGACGTCGCTGAAGGAGAGCCTGCGGGAATTCCTCGCCGGCGATCAGCACGGCGTCTATCGCTGGTACCGGCAGCACCCGGTCACTGAAGTGGTGTATCGGGATCAGAGCGGCGCTTTCGTCAATATCAACCGCCCGGAAGAACTCCGGGCGCTTGATCAGCAGAAGGACTCCGACAGCGCCACCTGAGGCTCAGGTCGCTGTTCAGTTCAGCCTCAGGCCATCACTTCCGAAAACGGGATAAAGTCCACTTCATCTCCCTCGGTGACCGGAACATTGGCCGGGATCACCGCATAGCCGTTGGCCCAGACAGCCGACGACAGCACCCCGGAACTCTGATTGGAGAAGGGTTCGATTCGCGCCTGGCCGTTTTCACTGACCAGCCGTGCCCGCATGTACTCCTGGCGGCCCTGGGCCTTACGGCTCAGCATCACCGGCGCCCGCAGGCTGGCCGGGAACAGTTCAGTAGCCCCCTGCATTTTCAGCAGATAGGGACGTGACAGGATATTAAATGAGACCAGCACCGCCGCGGGATTGCCGGGCAGGCCCATAAACGGCTTGCCCTTAACTTCACCGTAGGCAAAGGGTTTGCCGGGCTTGATCGCCAGCCGCCAGAGGTTGAGACTGCCCAGCTTTTCCACCGAGTTCTTGATGTGATCCTCTTCACCGACGGATACGCCGCCGCTGCTGATCACCACGTCCGCCTCGGCGGCGGCCCGGGACAACGCTGCGTCGGTGGCTTCCGGGGTATCTTCAACGATGCCCAGATCCACCAGCTCCATGCCCAGGCCCTGCACCAGCCCGGTGAGCGTGTAGCGATTGGAGTTATAGATCTGTCCCGGCGCCAACGCCAGCCCCGGTTCCACCAGCTCGTCACCGGTGGACAGTACGGCGATCTTCAGCGGCTTATAGATGGCCACCTCGCCGATACCGACACTGGCCAGCACTCCCAGATGCTGAGGCTGCAGGCGGGTACCGGCTGGCATGATCACCTCACCCTGGCGGATATCCTGCCCCAGTCTGCGAATATTCTGACCGACATTCTGTCCACCCGGCACCCGTACCGCCCCTTCCAGCGCCTCGCAGTCCTCCTGCTTAACCACCAGGTTACAACCGGCCGGGATCTTGGCTCCGGTAAAGATTCGCGCTGCCGTGCCGGCCTGAAGCGGCTCAGGATCGGCGCCGGCCGGTATACGCTGGCTGATCGGCAGCTCAACCTGAGCTTCCGTTCCCAGCGCATCGGTATTCAGCGCATAACCGTCCATAGCGCTGTTGTCGTTGGGCGGTACATCGACCGCGGAACATTGATCTTCCGCCAGTACCCGACCCAGCGCATCGGTCAGTTTCACCCGGATAACCGGCTGCTCCGCCCGGGCAAAGCTCAGCAGGTTATCTATCGCTTCAGCGCAGGGGGTCAGTCCCGGCGCATCACATCCACATCCACCACTCATAATTTCACACCAGAGGCTGCGTCGGCCGGTGGCAACGCCACCATCCGACCAGATTAACTACAGAAAAACAGATACCCAGTAACAGGACTATGATCTCGGACCACAGGCCGTGTCGACCGGCGACAGAGCCACCATCTCGACAAAGTTGCAGGGACGATGGCGCGCGTCCAGCTGCTCTTTGATGATGTGGTCCCAGGCGGTTTTACAGGCGTTGGGAGAACCGGGCATACAGAAGATAACCGTCCGGTTGGCGACGCCAGCCACGGCCCGGGACTGTACCGTTGAGGAGCCGATCTGCTGGTGAGAGATCTGCCGGAACAGCTCACCATAACCTTCCACCTCTTTGTCGAACAACGGAATCATCGCTTCCGGCGTGTTATCGCGGCTGGTAAAGCCGGTACCACCGGTAATCAGGATGATCTGGACATTGTCATCGGCAATCCACTGAGAGGTCTGAGCACGCAGTTTATAGATATCATCAATAACGATCGCCCGCTCCGCCAGCCGATGCCCTTCCGCTTCCAGCCGCTCAATCAGGGTCTGTCCGGAGGTATCGTTTTCCACCGTGCGGGTATCCGAAACGGTCAGCACCGCAATATTCAGCGGCACAAATTCAGTGTTTTTATGATGAGCCATCTTTACTCCCGATTTACACAATTCCGTCAGCGCCACAGCAGGCTTTGCTGCCGGCAAATAGACCGATTGTGTCAGCCCCCCCGGTCGGAGACAATAGCCGGAGTTGACTTAAACCAATTCAGAGGAGACTGGCCGTGCAGCCACTGTGTCTGATCAGCGATATCCAAGAGGGCAGCGCCAGGGGTTTCAGCATCGGCACCGATTCAGTCATTGCCGTCAGGAAAGCAGGTCAGCTGCATCTGTACCATAATCGCTGCCCGCACCGTGGTATTAATCTGGAGTGGATGCCGGACCAGTTTCTCGATGCCGATCGCCAGCTGATACAGTGCGCCACCCACGGCGCTCTGTTTCTGATCGACAGTGGCCGCTGTGTTCAGGGCCCCTGCCTCGGCCAGCAGCTGCAGCCGGTACCGTTTCAGATTGATGGCGATCGGGTGATGGTGGCCATCACAGAACAACCGGCAGAGAAGTCTTCAGACTGATGGCATCGGCATCGATGTCGGCCCCCCAGGCGTAGACCTCGACGCCAGTGGCCACGGCCTCCCTCAATGTTCGCCCATACACCGGATCAATATCATCGGCCGGCACCACCTGCCCGATCCCTGTGTGGGCCACACAGAACAGCAGCACCGCACGGTGACCGTCAGCCACCATTTTCATCAGTTCACGCAGATGTTTGCTGCCCCGTTCACTGACCGCATCCGGAAATGCGCCAACATCCTGTTCACGCAGCAGGGTGACATTTTTGACTTCCACATAGCAGAGCCCCTGCTCACCTTCCAGTAACAGGTCGATGCGGCTGCGTTCCTCCCCATACCGGACCTCCCGACGCAGACTCTGATAGCCCTGCAGCTCGTCAATGGTACCGTTGCTGATCGCCTCACTGACCAGTCCGTTGGCGCGACCGGTATTGACACAGGCCAGGTAGCGACCTTCAACCTCCACCAGCTCCCAGCTGCAGGGATACTTTCGCTTCGGATTACCGGAATCCCAGTACCAGACCCGACTGTCGGGATCATTGCAGTTTTTCATCGAACCGGTGTTGGGGCAGTGGATGGTGATCAGCTCCCCGTTGGCGGTTTCAATATCAGCCATAAAGCGCTTATAGCGGCGAATCAGTCGCCCTTCCTGCAGGGGCGGATCAAACTTCATCCGATACTCCATTCAGCATTGCGATAACAGCGGCCAGTACACCAGACCGGCCGGCGATGTACAAGTGACCCTAATTGGTCTAAAAATAGTATGTTGTACAAATTCAGACGCCCATCTTTTTAGCATTTGATGCTGGTACTCTGAAACGAGATCTGGTAGCTTTTTGCGCCTGATTTCCTGAGGGGAAAGAACAGGAAACCTGACCATATTGTCCAACCCTTCAGGGGCGACAGTTAGAGAGAGATGCGACGACCGTCGCATGGGCTGAAAGGAAAGCGAGGCAGTACTATGCCGGATAAGAAAGACAACCTCCAGAAGCACTACACTCCTTATGAAATTAAGGATGGCGAGGAGTACATGAATGAAGCGCAGAAAGAGCACTTCAGGAATATCCTCAACGCCTGGAAGCGTGAGCTGATGGAAGAAGTGGACAGCACCATTCACCATATGCAGGAAGATGCTGCCAACTTTGCTGACCCGAGTGATCGTGCCAGCCAGGAAGAGGAATTCAGCCTGGAGCTGCGGACCCGGGATCGTGAGCGCAAACTCACTAAAAAGATCAACGACACTCTGGAACTGATCGAAGCCGACGATTACGGATACTGCGATTCCTGCGGTATCGAAATCGGCATTCGTCGTCTGGAAGCCCGCCCGACAGCTACACTTTGCATTGACTGCAAAACCCTGGCTGAAATCAAAGAGAAACAGCTGGGCGGTTAAGGTTCCACTCTGGGCCGTAACGGCGGCGCAGAGTCCGCTTTGGACTGAAACAGCCCTGCTGCACGCTTCGTGTTGACAGACTCTCCGGTGGGAACAGACCCTGAGAGCCCGGCCCTTACCGGCCGCTTTGCCCCCTCTCCCACCGGTCCGCTACATTTTGGCTCCCTGATGGCAGCCCTGGCCAGTTACCTTGACGCCCGCAGCAAGGGGGGTCGATGGCTGGTCCGCATGGAAGACCTGGATCCTCCTCGAGAGGTTCCCGGTGCGGCCGACCAGATTCTGACCACCCTCGATCAGTACGGCCTGCACTGGGACGCTGAGGTGATGTATCAGAGCCATCGCCATGACCATTACCAGGCGCAGATCGAAAAACTGCTCGACCTTGATCATGCCTATTACTGTGAATGCTCCCGTCAGCAGATCGCCAGCCGTGGGGCTGTCTACGATGGCGTCTGTCGTGAACGGCAGACACTGCTGAACGGGCTGACCGCCATTCGAGTCAAGACCGGTACCAAACCGATCAGCTTCAAGGATGGCATTCAGGGCAGCCAGTGCCAGCAGCTGGCCAGCTACTGCGGCGACTTCGTGATCCGCCGTAAAGACCTGCTATACGCTTATCAGCTGGCAGTCGTCTGTGATGACGCCAGCCAGAACATTACTCATATCGTCCGCGGCAGCGATCTGCTCGATTCCACGCCACGGCAACTGTATCTGCAGCAGCTACTCGGATATACGCAACCCTGTTATGCTCATATTCCAGTGATGGTTAACGATCAGGGACAGAAACTGAGTAAACAGACCTATGCCACCGCACTCGATCAACACAGGCCGGAAGCAGCTATCTACCGGGCCCTGCGAGTGCTGGGCCAGAATCCTCCACCAGAGCTGGAGGGAGCAGCGGTAACGGAACTGCTGCAGTGGGCCATCGCCAGCTGGTCGCTGTCCGCCGTCCCCCACCGCATGACCGTCAATCAGGCGGAGCACTGAAGTATGTATATTTACCGGCTGATTTCGGTACTGGTCATCGGCACCTATCTGCTGTCGCCGGTAGTGATCGACAGCTGGGCCGACGCGGATAAAAGCTGGTACCGTCCCTTTGTCATCTGGCTGCTGCTGATCCTGCTGGCTGCCTGGCTGGAGTACCGGCGGAGGCGCGATGAATTTTAGCCTGACTCAGCTGTTCATCGTCGGCTTTGCCTACATGCTGTTCCTGTTCGGGACCGCCTATATCACCGACCGCGGCTGGCTGCCGGAAAAGCTGGTCCACCACCCGATAACCTATGTACTGTCGCTCGGTGTATACGCCAGTGTCTGGACCTTCTACGGCGCGATCAACCTGGCCCATGATCATGGCTACAGCTTCCTGGTTTCCTACTTTGGTGCCTCTGCTGCCTTCCTGCTGGCACCGGTGCTGCTGTTCCCACTCCTGAGGATCACCCGCACCTATCAGCTCAGCTCGGTCGCCGACCTGTTTGCCTTTCGCTTTCGCAGCCAGCAGGCCGGCACCTTCGTCACCCTGCTGATGGTGCTGGCGTCGCTGCCGCTGCTGTCGATCCAGATCCGGGCGGTCACCGACACCATTCATATTCTTAACAGCGAGGTCTCCGCCGATCGTATCGCCTTTGCCTTCTGCGGGCTGATCGCCGCCTTTGCGGTGCTGTTCGGCGCCCGTCACCCCTCCATTCGCCAGAAGCACGAGGGACTGGTGGTGGCGATGGCGGTGGAATCACTGATTAAATTGCTGGCCCTCGGTGCACTCAGCCTCTACTGCCTGATCGCCGTCTTTGGTGGCAACAGCGGCCTTGAGGCCTGGCTACTGGAGAACGCCGAGGAGCTGGATTTTCGCTATTCACCGATGGAAAACGAAGCCTGGCGTACGCTGTTGCTGGCCTTCTTTACCTCGGCTGTGGTGATGCCGCATATGTTCCATATGCTCTATACCGAGAACCTCAACCCTCGGGCACTGGCCAAGGCCAGCTGGGGCTTTCCGCTGTTTCTGCTGTTGATGGCCATCGCCATCCCACCGATTCTCTGGGCCGGCATTCGGCTGGAGCTGGACAGCAGTCCGGAGTATTACGGCCTGTTCCTCGGTATTCAGCAGGGATCACCGGTGCTGACGGTACTGGCGTTTATCGGCGGCCTGTCCGCCGCCAGCGGTGTGCTGATCGTCAGCGCCATCGCTCTGTCCGGAATGGTGATCAACCATCTGTTCCTGCCCTTTTACCATAACCATGGCAACAACCAGCTCTACCAGCGACTGATCTGGGCCCGGCGGGCGGTCATATTCGTCATCACTCTGCTGAGCTTTCTGTTCTATATGGCCATCGGCCGCAACACCGATCTCTCCCAGCTGGGACTGGTCGCTTTTGTCGCCTTTATGCAGTTTCTGCCCGGTATTCTCGCCACCCTGTTCTGGCCGACCGGCAGTCGCCGTGGTTTTATGCTCGGTCTGGTAGCAGGGATTACCATCTGGATATTCACCATGCTGTTACCGTTGATCAGCGGCAGCGAGCCGCTGGGCTTCGATCTCAGTACCGGTCCCTGGCATCGGGCCGCGATCTATTCACTGGCTGCCAATGTCGGAATTTTCCTGCTGATGTCGATGCTGTTCCGGCCCGGAAAAGAGGAGCTGCACGCGGCAAACTCCTGTGCCCTTAACGCCCTGCACCGCCCCCAGGGCCACCAGCTGACCGTCGAAAACGTCCAGGA
The DNA here is from genome assembly GCA_965230185.1 of Motiliproteus sp. Lineage (GTDB taxonomy): Bacteria > Pseudomonadota > Gammaproteobacteria > Pseudomonadales > Balneatricaceae > Motiliproteus. The sequence continues at coordinate 518,254 of OZ245995.1, read as the reverse complement.
ACTGGTGGATATCCTGTCTCCCCGGATCGGCATTATTGCCGCCTGGCGGGAAGTACGCCAGACCCTCAATGACCTGGGGCTCAGCGAGGATGAGGTGCGTCCACGGGCATTGAGCCAGCTTCGTGACCGGCTGGAAATTAACCTGTCGGCGCTGCTGGGACCGGTAGAAGCGATCGCCCTGCTGGCTCCCCCCGGAGGTGGTGGAGACCCGGAACCGTACCGCAATCGAAATTTCCACCTGCTGGAGAACCATCTCGAGAGTTACCATAACCGGCTCACCGGCCTGGCCGCCGAGCTGGATGAACTGCGCCGCTACCACCGCCTGACCCTGCAGAAGCTGCCGATCGGTGTCTGTTCGCTGGGACGGGCGCAGGATATTCTGCTGTGGAATACCGAGATGGAGCGCTTTACCGGCCTTCCCAGCTCTCAGACTATCGGCCAGGATCTGTCCAATCTGCCGGAACCCTGGTCAGGAATGCTGCTGAGTTTCGCCCACCAGGATCACTCTCATCTTCACAATCAGCAGATCATGCTGGCTGGCGAGCCGCGCTGGTTTACCCTTCATAAAGCGGCTATTGATGAATCCGGTAACGAAGGTTTCAGCAGCCAGGTCATTCTGGTGGAAGACCAGACCGAGACCCGGCTACTGGCCGACGAGCTGGTCCACAGCGAACGGCTGGCCTCGATCGGCCGGCTGGCTGCCGGTGTTGCCCATGAGATCGGCAACCCGATCACCGGCATCGCCTGCCTGACCCAGAATCTGCGCTATGAAACCGACGACAAAGAAGTGCTGGAAACCGGCGAACAGATCCTGGAACAGACCGGTCGGGTCGATCGCATCCTCAAGTCGCTGATGAACTTCGCTCATTCCGGTAATCACAGCAAACAGCAGGAGCACAGCCTGTTTGCAATTACCGACTGCATCAGCGACGCCATCAGTCTGGTGCGCCTCCATGAACGGGGTAAACATCTGCATTACCTCAATCTGTGTGATCCCACCCATCGGGTTCTGGGTGATACCCAGCGTCTGGTGCAGGTGTTTGTGAACCTGCTCAACAATGCCGCCGACGCCTCAGAACCCGGTCAGCCGATCCGTATCGACTCCCATCAGGGCAGTGACAGCCTGGTGGTTACCGTTGAAGACGAGGGCAGCGGTATTCCCGCCGAGGCTCAGCATCAGCTGTTCGAACCCTTCTTCACCACCAAGGAGCCCGGTAAAGGCACCGGGCTGGGGCTGTCGCTGGTCTACAGCATCATCGAAGAGCACTACGGCAGCGTGCAGATTGAAAGCCCGGCGGATAAAGAACAGAATAGAGGCACCCGGGTCATTCTGACCCTGCCCAACCCTCCCACGACCAGATCGGCCGGATAGAGAATATTGATGAGTCAGATCCTCATTGTTGAAGACGAAAGTGTGATTCGCACCGCATTACGACGACTGCTGGAGCGCCATGATTACCAGGTCTGCGATGCCGAATCGGTGGATCAGGCGCTGGACAGATACGCTCTTGATCAGTTCCAGCTCATTATCAGCGATCTGAGGCTGCCTGGACGCCCCGGTACCGACCTTATTGAACTAGCCAGCGGCATACCGGTGCTGATCATGACCAGCTATGCCAGTATGAAGTCCGCTGTCGAAGCCATGAAACAGGGGGCTGTCGACTATATCGCCAAGCCTTTCAATCATGACGAGATGCTGAATACCGTCAACAGCATTATCAGCGAGCGGCAACAGGCCGCAGAAGCGGCCGCCGACACGGCACCCGAGGAACCGGCAACGGTCGGTGACACCCCGGAATCATCCATCGGCCCCACCCGAATGCTGGGTAGCAGCCAACCGATGCAGGAACTTCACAACCGGATCAGAAAGGTCGCCGGAACCGACGCCACGGTGTTGATCCAGGGGGAATCCGGTACCGGCAAGGAGCTGGCAGCCCGTTCTATCCACGAGTTGAGTCTGCGCAATTCGGCACCGATGATCTCGGTAAACTGCGCGGCGATTCCGGAAACGCTGATCGAATCGGAACTGTTCGGCCATGAGAAAGGGGCTTTCACCGGGGCGGTCAGCACCCACAGCGGCCTGATCGAAGCGGCAAACGGCGGCACCCTTTTTCTTGACGAGATCGGCGAACTGCCGCTGGAAGCCCAGGCCCGGCTGTTGCGGGTACTGCAGGAAGGTGAAATCCGTAAAGTGGGCTCGGTCAAGCCGATGCAGGTGGATGTCCGGCTGATTGCTGCGACCCACCGGGACCTGAAGGCCCTGACCCGCAGCGGGCAGTTTCGGGAAGATCTGTTCTACCGACTCTATATCATGGAAATTCGGATGCCTCCGCTGCGGGAGCGGGGCGCCGACATTGTCGACCTGGCGGAGAAATTTCTGCAACGTAACTGCCAGCGTATGGGCCGCACGGCCATCCAGTTCAGCACACTCGCACGCCAGGCGATGCTCAACTACAACTGGCCCGGTAATGTTCGGGAGCTTGAGAACGCCATAGAGCGTGCGGTCATTCTCTGTGAGGGCAACGAAATCGGTCCGGAACTGCTGAGCCTGGAAATGGAGATTAATGACCTGGCCAGACTCGAAGCCAGCGTCAGTCGGGGCCATAGCAGCCACGGCTATGGCGACTCCGGTGAGCGGGAGCAGTCACCGGCACTGTCGCTGGAGGACTATTTTCAACGTTTCGTCCTGGAGAACCAGGACAGGATGACCGAAACAGAACTGGCGAAACGACTGGGCATCAGCCGCAAAACCCTCTGGGAGCGCCGTCAGCGGCTGGGCATTCCACGAAAAGGCAGGGGTAACAACTGAGCCTGCACAAGTGTTACCTATCTACCCACAGAGTGTTACCCACTCGGGGTAACGAGGTAACAACTGAGTGTTACCACACATAGGACCTCACCTGCATATGACGGCAACTACATATTTTATATGTACTTTTCATAACTGGCACAGGAAGTGCTACTTTAAGACCAATAACAAAAAGAATGCTCTGAAACCTGCAGCTCAATAAAAATAAGAAGGGATGCAGGCAGATGGCAACGCCTCTCAATAAAAATAAAAATTGGGGCACCCGCTGGTCACCATAGTTTACTGAACTATTTTGTGAAGCACGCAGACAGGAAACAAAAATAACAATCCCGTCATACTGCGACACCCGCTGATTCAGAAACTCGGTGGCCGGCCCTCCCTTTATTCACCCTTCTGCTTTCCCACTCGCTCCACAGATATCTTCTGCACTGCAACATTGGTTATTTTCCGACCCCGGTGGTATCATTTCGCGTTTTTGGCCAACCCCTGTTAATCAACTCGAAGCCGCTATGGTCTCAAACTCAATGACTGGCATCATCATCGCTTTGCTGCCGTTCGCGCTGATCGTTCTGGTTTACATCATGAACCGTTGCGCCCGTGTGCCCGTAAGTACCGGAGCCCCACTGAACAGTAACGACACCAGGGAGCCGCAGGTGCGCATTATCCCCCGAGACAACCACCCTGTTTCCCGACGAGAGCTCAGTGACAATGCCCTCAAAGTACTGTACCGACTGAAAGACGCAGGCTACGAAGCCTATCTTGTCGGCGGCTGTGTCCGGGATGTACTGCTGGGCAAGCACCCCAAGGATTTTGATGTCGCCACCGAAGCGACGCCGGAAGAGGTCCATGAGCTGTTCCGCAACTCCCGGCTGATCGGCCGCCGCTTTAAGCTGGTTCACGTCCGCTTCGGTCGCGAAATCATCGAGGTCGCCACCTTCCGCGCATCTCACGATTCCAAAACCAATCACCAGGAGCAGCACGGTAAACAGGCTGAATCCGGCATGATTCTGCGGGATAACGTCTATGGGGATGTCCATGACGATGCCCTGCGCCGGGACTTTACCGTTAATGCGCTCTACTACTCCGTCAACGATTTCTGCATTCATGACCATGCCGATGGTGTCACCGACCTGAACAACCGGACACTACGCATGATCGGTGATCCGGAAGCCCGCTATCGCGAGGACCCGGTCCGCATGATCAGGGCCATCCGCTTCGCCGCAAAGCTTGAGTTCACCATGGATCCGGCGACAGAAGCCCCGATCCGCGAACTGGCACCGATGCTGGGGGATATTCCTGCTGCCCGACTGTTCGAAGAAGTACTGAAGCTGTTCCTGTCCGGCCAGGCCGTCGCCACCTACCATCTGCTGCGGGAATTCAACCTGTTTGCGCCCCTGTTCCCCGCCACCTCGGCGCTGCTGGACGCTCAGTCCGACAGCGATGACGAAGACTGCTACGCCGAGGCTCTGATCATCCAGGCGCTGACCAGTACCGATCGTCGCATCAAACGCGGTAAAAGCGTGACTCCGGCGTTCCTCTATGCCGCCATGCTCTGGTATCCACTGCAGGAGAGAATCAACAAGCTGCGCAGGAAAGGCCTGCCGCCGATTCCGGCACTGCACCAGGCGGCTCAGGAGATTATCCAGGAGCAGAGCCGCGCTACCTCGATTCCGCGCCGCTTCGGTACGCCGATGCGTGAAATCTGGGATATGCAGTACCGGCTGCCTCGCCGTTTTGGCCGTCGCGCCGAACAGATCAGCCAGCATCCCCGTTTCCGGGCCGGCTATGACTTCCTGCTGATGCGCGAGGCCAGTGGTGAAGAACTCGACGATCTGGGCGACTGGTGGACCCGTTACCAGAGCGCTGACACCGAAGAGCGGGAATCCATGGTCAAAAGCCTGGAAAAGCCCCGTTCCGGCTCCCGACGTAAGCGTCGCCCGAAATCTGCGGCCAGACGATGAACACCACCTCCTCTCCGGTCCGGACCTTTATCGGCCTGGGCAGCAACCTGGAAGATCCGCTTGACCAGGTCCGCCGGGCCCTGCAGGAACTGGCCGGGCTTGAGGACTGCCAGCTTACCTGCCATTCCTCCCTCTACCGCAGCGACCCGGTCGGCCCTCCCGGCCAGCCGGACTATATCAATGCGGTCGCTGAGCTGAAGACCCTGCTGCCGGCCCACGAACTACTGGACCGAATGCAGGCGATCGAACAGGCTCACCGGCGGGTACGTAAGCAGCACTGGGGGCCTCGCACCCTGGATCTGGATCTGCTGCTGTATGGCGAAGAAGTGATCGACAGCGAACGCCTGCAGGTTCCTCATCCCTTTATCAGAGAACGTAGTTTTGTACTGTACCCGCTGGCTGAGATTGCACCGGATCTTGTCTTTCCGGACGGTTTCCGCCTGTCGGGCCTGTTAACCAGATGCCCTATGGGCACGCTGGAGCGGCTGGCGTTATAATTGCCGCCTGATCGAAGCTTACTTATTCAGGTAGATGCATAGATTATGAAGAATATAACCCTGCACCACCTCGCGCAGATGAAGCACGAGGGAGAGAAATTCAGTTGCCTGACTGCCTACGATGCCTGCTTTTCCAGACTGGTGAGCGAAGCGGGTATCGAAGTTATCCTGGTCGGTGATTCACTGGGGATGGTTCTTCAGGGCAATGACAGCACGCTGCCGGTAACCATGGAAGAGATGGCTTACCATACCGCCTGTGTAAAGCGCGGCAATCAGGGCTCCCTGATAATGGCCGACCTGCCCTTTATGAGCTATGCCACCGTCGAGCAGGCACTGGAGAATTCCGCACTGCTGATGCAGGCCGGAGCCCACATGGTGAAACTGGAGGGAGCCGCCTGGCTGGCCGACACCATCTCTGCTCTTAGTGAACGCGGCATCCCGGTCTGCGCCCATCTGGGACTGACACCACAGTCGGTTAATAAACTGGGGGGTTATAAGGTTCAGGGCCGCGCCGAGCAGGATGCTCGGACAATGGTCGAGGATGCACAGGCTCTGGAAGCCGCCGGCGCCAGCACCATTCTGCTCGAATGTGTCCCCTCAGCCCTGGCCGCCGCTATCACTAAGGCCGTCAGCATACCGGTGATCGGTATCGGCGCTGGTCCGGACACCGATGCCCAGGTGCTGGTACTGCACGACATTCTTAACCTGACAAGCGGCCGCAAACCCCGGTTTGTGAAGAACTTTATGGAAGGAGCCGACAGCGTTCAGGCTGCGCTGAAGGCCTACGCCGATTCGGTCAGAGAGCGCAGCTTCCCCGGCCCGGAGCACGGATTCGAATAATGATGAAGACAGTAACAGAGATTGCGGCTCTCCGCGAAGAGCTGCAGGCCGCCCGTCGTGCCGGTAAACGCATTGGCTTCGTACCGACCATGGGTAACCTCCATGCCGGGCATATCAGCCTGGTCCACGAGGCCGGGAATCAGGCCGACCTGGTGGTAGCCAGTATCTTCGTGAACCCGTTGCAGTTTGGTGCCAACGAGGATCTCGACAACTATCCGAAAACCATGGCCCGTGATCAGCAGTTGCTGACCGAAAATGGCTGCGATCTGCTGTTCGCCCCCTCGGTTAAGGAAATGTACCCCCACGGTGACGGAATCGAAACCATAGTCGAGGTCCCGGCGCTCTCCAACGTATATTGCGGAGCCAGCCGTCCAGGGCATTTCCGAGGGGTCGCCACAGTGGTGACCAAGCTTTTCGGCATCGTTCAACCCGATGTCGCTGTATTCGGCCAGAAGGACTTTCAGCAACTGGCTGTCATTCGTCAGATGACCGAAGACCTGTCGCTGCCGGTGACCATTATCGGAGTTCCCACCGCCCGTAACGACCAGGGCCTGGCTCTCAGCTCCCGTAACGGCTATCTGGACCAGCAGCAATTGCAGAGCGCTGCAGCCCTCTACCAGACGCTGCAATGGATGCAGCGGGAAATTGAACAAGGCTGCCGTGATTACCTGCGGCTGCAGGAGGAAGCCTGTCAGCGAGTCGAAACCAGCGGCTTCCGTCGCGACTTCTTCCACGTCTGCGAGCAGCAGAGCCTGCAACCGGCCAGCCAACAGGACCATAAACTGGTGATTTTAGCTGCAGCGCACATGGGCTCGGCCCGTCTGATCGACAACATAGCCTTCAGCCTCTGAAGGCAGCAGCCCCGCATATATTAACCCCTCTGAGACTGAGTAATTGCTGTACAGATATCAACTGTACAGTTTTTACTCGCCCTGGCTGTTGCAGCGCGATAATCTTTTATCTATTCTTAATTGCTCTTCTGCAGTCAAAAAAATAACGAGGCGTGTTTTATGCGTGAAGTCGTAATTGTTGCAGCTGGCCGTACGGCCATCGGTGCATTTAACGGAACTATCTCTTCAGTAGCAGCCAGTGATCTTGGCGCCACCGTCATTAAGGGTTTGATTGAAAAAACCGGCATTGCTCCCGAGCAGGTCGACGAAGTTATTCTCGGACAGGTACTGACCGCCGGCTGCGGCCAGAATCCTGCCCGTCAGGCAGCAGTAAATGCCGGTCTGCCTCACAGCACCCCGGCCCTGACCATCAACAAAGTTTGCGGCTCCGGCCTCAAGACGGTTTCTATGGCAGCTCAGGCTATCGCTCTCGGCGATGCCGACCTGATCATAGCCGGTGGCCAGGAAAGCATGAGCCTTTCCGGTCATTATCTTCCCAAATCCCGTAACGGCCAGAAAATGGGCAACTGGAACATGGTCGACACCATGATCACCGATGGCCTCTGGGATGCCTTCAACGATTACCACATGGGTATCACCACCGAAAACATCGTTGAGAAATACGGATTCAGCCGTGAAGAGCAGGATGCTTTCGCAGCAGCCTCGCAGAACAAAGCAGAAGCCGCCCTCAACGAAAACCGTTTTGCAGATGAAATCATTCCGGTGGTGATTCCTCAGCGTAAGGGTGATCCCGTGGTATTTGACCGCGACGAACAGCCCCGTGCTGGCGTCACTGCGGAAGCTCTCGGTAAACTGCGCCCCGCCTTCAAAAAAGACGGCACCGTAACCGCCGGTAACGCCTCCACCATCAATGACGGTGCAGCTGCCGTTATCGTCTGTAGTGCAGAAAAGGCTAAAGAGCTCGGGCTCGAGCCACTGGCCACCATTAAGGCTTACGGCAATGCCGGCGTAGATCCCGCCATCATGGGTACAGGTCCGATTCGTGCTACTCAGAACTGTCTGAATCGCGCCGGCTGGACCGTGGATGACCTCGACCTGGTCGAAGCCAACGAAGCTTTCGCCGCTCAGGCTATGTCGGTCAACAAGGACCTGGAGTGGGATACCAGCAAGGTCAATGTTAACGGCGGCGCTATCGCCCTGGGACACCCCATCGGTGCTTCCGGTTGCCGTGTTCTGGTTTCCCTGCTCCACGAAATGGGTCGCCGCGACGCTAAGAAGGGTCTGGCTACGCTGTGTATCGGTGGCGGCATGGGGATCGCACTGGCGGTTGAACGCGCCTAATACCCCATAATCGTTAAAAAGGGAGCCAATGGCTCCCTTTTTTGTTCTTGTGGATTTCGAAATTGCTGCGGTCCCGACTCCTCCGATCTCAACGCAGCACCCTGATCTCCGCGATATGCACGAAAGCGATAGGCAGCTCGGCGATACCTGTACCGATTCGCTGTTCCAGCTGCAGCCTGTTCCGGCGCACTTCCAGAATGGTACCTTCCATACTGTGTCCGTTAAATGTATATACCTGAGCCTTAGAACCTATATAAGCCGAAAGCCCGGCAGTCTCGGTAACCCTGTACCGCAGCTCAGGCAGTACAGCCTCCTCGGGTTCTGCCGGAAGCAGAGCCACAGCGGCTGATCGCTGAGATTGAACCACCGGCTCGCTTATTTCGGACGAACGTTCAACCTGCGGCTCGGCGGTTCCGGACTCTGTCACCGCGACCAGCTGTTCCGTCAGCTCCGGCTGTTGCCAGCCGATGTTCAGTGGATAAATAACCTTGCCGTTGACCTGAAGCTGCTTGCTCAGTGCACGAAGAATCTGGTCAGGAGTTCTTATTGCTGCTTCCTGGACACCGACCGGGTTCTCAGCCGCCAGCTTCAGCGTGGCATTTCCTTTACCACTGAGAAAACGGCGATAGGCGTCTGTCAGCGAATTATCGAATACAAACCCCAGCTGCCGGTACCGCTCTGCTACCGTTTCTACATGGCGCTCGGTAAACGCACCCGTTGACTCACCAGTCAGGGAAGCACAGTGCTCCAGCAGCCTGCTATTGAACGAGTCGTCGTTATACTGAATGGTAACGCCACCCAGCTTCGGTTGCGCCGCCCGGACAGAGCTCCTGTTCAGCGATGAGACCCCCATATCAATATCAGCGCTGAGCTTCATGCTGAAGCTTGAAAAGGTCGACATTTCCATAGTCGCGGTCAGGTACTCACTGGCAGGGCTGTAGTTATACGCCAGGCTGATATCTGACAGCAGGGAGCTGTATCCCAGTGTTCTGAACAAATCGATGCCATCTGAGCCGGCCGCCTCACAACCTGCCATTGGCGGCTGCAAATTGCTGCCCATCGATCCCAGCTGCTTCGCCAGCGCCGAGTTAAGATCGAAATCAATACCGTTAATTTCGAAACGGAGCTGATTGGGAAGCTCTCCACTGTCAAACGGCGTATTAAGCCTCAGGAAATAGGTCCAGTCATCGCTGACCACCCGAATACTGCCGACCCGAACGGGTTCTTCACCACCCACCGGATAGATTCGGACACCGGCTATACCTGCAGCACCATCCAGCCCTGTCTCAATCCCGTCATACTCGAGAGTCATAAAGGGAGCAGCCCTGGCGGCCATCTCATCAGCGAACGTCTTTACCTGATACCAGTAGATGCCTTTGACTGCGCCAAAAGCGATAACAGGTACCAGCAGCGGGATAACCAGATTTTTATTCATATTATTGGAGCCATTTGTACGTCATAACAGAACCTGACAGTCATCAGACATACCCATGACTTTAGAACAAACCGGCCCCGGCATCAAAAGATCCGGAGAAACAATAACAAAGCAGGGAAATTCAGAGGAACCGGAGATTGCAAAGCCCGCTGGTACGGCGACGCATAGTCTTAATGAACAATATGAAATCATAAAAAAACCCCCGGTACAGGGTACCGGGGGTTTCTTAATTGGGCGCCTGGCGATGACCTACTCTCACATGGGGAAACCCCACACTACCATCGGCGCTGATCCGTTTCACTGCTGAGTTCGGGATGGGGTCAGGTGGTTCCAGATCGCTATGGTCGCCAGGCAAAAAAGGATGTGAATCTGTGATTGACTTGAAACTAAGTTCGTTTGTTGCGTTCGTTCGCGTTTATCTGTGTCTGTAGTCTCGAGCATAAACACCGCTTTGGTGTTATATGGTCAAGCCTCACGAGCAATTAGTACCGGTTAGCTCAACGCCTCACAACGCTTACACATCCGGCCTATCAACGTCCTGGTCTTGAACGGCTCTTCAGTGGACTCAAGGTCCAGGTGAGATCTCATCTTGAAGGGGGCTTCCCGCTTAGATGCTTTCAGCGGTTATCCCGTCCGAACGTAGCTACCGGGCAATGCCATTGGCATGACAACCCGAACACCAGAGGTTCGTCCATTCCGGTCCTCTCGTACTAGGAACAGCTCTTCTCAAATCTCAAACGCCCACGGCAGATAGGGACCGAACTGTCTCACGACGTTCTAAACCCAGCTCGCGTACCACTTTAAATGGCGAACAGCCATACCCTTGGGACCGGCTTCAGCCCCAGGATGTGATGAGCCGACATCGAGGTGCCAAACACCGCCGTCGATGTGAACTCTTGGGCGGTATCAGCCTGTTATCCCCGGAGTACCTTTTATCCGTTGAGCGATGGCCCTTCCATACAGAACCACCGGATCACTATGACCTACTTTCGTACCTGCTCGACGTGTCTGTCTCGCAGTTAAGCGGGCTTATGCCATTGCACTAAGCTCATGATTTCCGACCATGATTAGCCCACCTTCGTGCTCCTCCGTTACTCTTTGGGAGGAGACCGCCCCAGTCAAACTACCCACCACACAATGTCCCCGATCCGGATAACGGACCTGGGTTAGAACCCCAAACATACCAGGGTGGTATTTCAAGGTTGGCTCCACGATGACTGGCGTCACCGCTTCAAAGCCTCCCACCTATCCTACACAAGTAGGCTCAGAGTTCACTGTGAAGCTGTAGTAAAGGTTCACGGGGTCTTTCCGTCTAGCCGCGGGTATACTGCATCTTAACAGCAAGTTCAATTTCACTGAGTCTCGGGTGGAGACAGTGTGGCCATCATTACGCCATTCGTGCAGGTCGGAACTTACCCGACAAGGAATTTCGCTACCTTAGGACCGTTATAGTTACGGCCGCCGTTTACCGGGGCTTCGATCAAGAGCTTCGCTTACGCTAACCCCATCAATTAACCTTCCGGCACCGGGCAGGCGTCACACCCTATACGTCCACTTTCGTGTTTGCAGAGTGCTGTGTTTTTAATAAACAGTTGCAGCCACCATTTCACTTCGACCAGTCCCAGCTTAGGGAGTAAATCCCATCACCAGAACCGGCGTACCTTCTCCCGAAGTTACGGTACCATTTTGCCTAGTTCCTTCACCCGAGTTCTCTCAAGCGCCTTGGTATTCTCAACCTGACCACCTGTGTCGGTTTGGGGTACGGTCTCATATAAGCTGAAGCTTAGAGGATTTTCCTGGAAGTATGGTATCAACCACTTCGTCCAAAAGAGGACTCGTCATCAGTTCTCAGCCTTAGGAAACCGGATTTGCCTGATTTCCCAGCCTACAACCTTAAACGCGGACAACCAACGCCGCGCTGGTCTAACCTTCTCCGTCCCCCCATCGCACTTATATGAGGTGCAGGAATATTAACCTGCTTCCCATCGACTACGCTTTTCAGCCTCGCCTTAGGGGCCGACTCACCCTGCCCTGATTAGCATTGGACAGGAACCCTTGGTCTTCCGGCGGGGGTGTTTTTCACACCCCTTATCGTTACTCATGTCAGCATTCGCACTTCTGATACCTCCACGGTGCCTTACAGCTTCCGCTTCAACGGCTTACAGAACGCTCCTCTACCATGCGCTTACGCGCATCCGTAGCTTCGGTGTACAGTTTGAGCCCCGTTATATCTTCCGCGCGGGCCGACTCGACTAGTGAGCTATTACGCTTTCTTTAAAGGGTGGCTGCTTCTAAGCCAACCTCCTAGCTGTCTGAGCCTTCCCACATCGTTTCCCACTTAACTGTAACTTTGGGACCTTAGCTGACGGTCTGGGTTGTTTCCCTTTCCACGACGGACGTTAGCACCCGCCGTGTGTCTCCCGTGATTGCACTCATGGGTATTCGGAGTTTGCATCGGGTTGGTAAGTCGGGATGACCCCCTAGCCGAAACAGTGCTCTACCCCCCATGGTGAGACACGAGGCACTACCTAAATAGTTTTCGAGGAGAACCAGCTATCTCCGGGCTTGATTAGCCTTTCACTCCGATCCACAGCTCATCCCCGCATTTTTCAACATACGTGGGTTCGGGCCTCCAGTTGATGTTACTCAACCTTCACCCTGGCCATGGATAGATCGCCCGGTTTCGGGTCTAATCCCAGCAACTTGACGCCCTATTAAGACTCGGTTTCCCTACGCCTCCCCTAAACGGTTAAGCTTGCTACTGAAATTAAGTCGCTGACCCATTATACAAAAGGTACGCAGTCACCGTCCGAAAACGGCTCCCACTGCTTGTACGTACACGGTTTCAGGTTCTATTTCACTCCCCTCACAGGGGTTCTTTTCGCCTTTCCCTCACGGTACTGGTTCACTATCGGTCAGTCAGGAGTATTTAGCCTTGGAGGATGGTCCCCCCATGTTCAGACAAGGTTTCACGTGCCCCGTCCTACTCGATTTCACTTTAAGCGCCTTTTCACATACGGGGCTATCACCCACTATGGCCACACTTTCCAGAGTGTTCTGTTAAAACGCAAAAAGCTTAAGGGCTAATCCCCGTTCGCTCGCCGCTACTGAGGGAATCTCGGTTGATTTCTTTTCCTCCGGGTACTTAGATGTTTCAGTTCCCCGGGTTCGCCTCCTGACCCTATGTATTCAGGTCAGGATACCCAGCTTACACTGGGTGGGTTTCCCCATTCGGAAATGTCCGGATCAAAGGTTGTTTACCACCTCCCCGAACCTTATCGCAGGTTACAACGTCCTTCATCGCCTCTGACTGCCTAGGCATCCACCGTGCACGCTTAGTCACTTGACCATATAACCCGAAACAGTGTTTCTGATTACAGATCGAGGACTACACGACATTGTTCGTCTGTCACTGCGGGTAGCAGCAACAGACTCGCCAGATAAATCGCTTGATCGAACTGCAAAATTGAACTTAATTTCAACTTTACTTCAATCACAAATCCACATTGTTAAAGAGCGT